>QHXE01000368.1 GCA_003222835.1 Acidobacteriota bacterium
ATACGACTACAATTCGTTCGCTGTTTAATCTGCAAGTCGTCGCCGAGGAATCACCGGAAGAAATTCAGCGCCGCCGCCTGGCCGCCAGACGTCGTGGTTCGATGCGGTTCACCGGCCCCAACCAAGGCGCCGCCGCCGCCGGTGAAGAAGCCGGCAAAATTAAAACCATCGTCCGCAGCGAACCGAAAGTAGGCCGCAACGATCCGTGTCCGTGCGGTTCGGGAAAGAAATATAAGAAATGTCACGGAGCGGCGGTCTGATTTTCTGTTCCTAAGAGGTCTTGTTTTTATGGTTCGATCTTCCACTTTATGGTGTTGGGGCGTGCTCCTGTCCTTGATCATGTGCTCGGTACCGAGAGTGATCCTTGCTTACCCCCAAAGTTCAGCGGCCACAAGAGCCGACGAAAAAGGGCAGGGGATAAAGCTCTACCAGCAGGGCAACATTAACGAAGCGATTGAAGCTTTAAGGAAAGCTGTAAAAGAGAACAAGCAAGATTATGAGGCTTGGCACTTCCTTGGTTTGGCGCTAATTAACCAGAAGCATTTGAAGGAGGCCAGCAAGAGTTTTGAAGCTGCATTGAAGCTTCAACCTCACTTTGCCGCCGGGCATGCAGGATTGGCTTACTCTCTCCTGTTGAGAAATAGGTCATCAGAAGCCCTTCGCGAAGCTCAAGCCGCGCTTAACATCGATCCCGAGATTCCCGACGCTCACTACATCATTGGTGTAGTTCGTTTAAGGGCTGGCAAGAAGCAAGAAGCGTTGGCGGATGCTGAGGCTGTCATTAAACTTAGGCCGCAGTTTGGCCCGGCATACTTACTAAAGAGCGAGGCCTTGGTGAGTTTTTCGGGCGATGTTCTCTTGGCAAGAGAGAATGAATCGCTCGAAGCGAACAAGGAACGTTACCGTGAAGCTGCTACCGCCTTGGAAAAGTATCTTCAACTTACTCCAAACACGGAGTACCGAGATACGTGGGTTGAGCAACTGGAGAGTCTACGAATCTTTTCGGCGAACTATCCGAAAAGCGATCCCAACAGAGTATTGTCAGGAAAAGAAGTTACTAACAAAGCGCGCGTCCTTAGCAAACCCGAGCCAGCTTACACTGAGGAGGCGCGTCACAACCAGGTCACGGGCACAGTCGTGTTACGTTGTATTTTTGCTTCCGACGGCACAGTGAAGCATTTCCTCGTGCTGAACAGTCTGCCCGACGGGCTCACTGAGATGTCGATCAAGGCGGCAAGAAAGATCAAGTTCGTGCCGGCGACAGTTAATGGTCGTCCGGTGTCGATGTTCATGCAACTGGAATACAACTTCGCGTTGTACTGAGTTTTGCCTATAACATCCTCGGAATTAAAAGGGGTCAACTAGACAAATGGGAGACAAGGTCAAAATGGCCTCGCGATGTATTCTGGTTCGTCTGCTGATCGGCTTCCCCGTGCTCATGATGTTTGACAGCCCGTTCAGGGCACAGCAAACAAGTCTCGAACAGCTCCAAGCAAAACTTCAACAGCAGTATGCCGCTATCTATCATCTTTTTGCGAATGGACCAGGCAAGCAAGTCTACCCTTCTAACCCTCAGGAACGAATACATCGATGGCAGGATGATCTAGCTCACGGTTTTGCGGATGCTCAAGCCACGATTGATGAGATCGTTAAGCTTCATCCTCCCGACGAGGAAATGTGGCGCGAACGCAGCGATACTATGAGGCTTTACTCACAACCGGTAAGCTCACCGGACAGCCGCACGGTTTTCGGCGCCAAGGAAGTAGACAAACGCGCTCGCCTGATTGACGCGCCGGCCGCTGTATATCCGGATGCAGCTCGCACTGCAAAAGCCAAGGGAGAGGTTCGGCTTCGCATGGTGCTGGCCGGCGATGGCACCGTGAAATATATCTTCCCAATGAAGCCTCTTAAGTACGATTTGACAGAGGCGGCAATGGAAGCCGCTCGCCAGATTAAGTTCGGGCCGGCGATCAGGGACGGGCAGCCAGTTTCGCAATTTGAGACACTTTCTTATGAGTTCAAGAACGGGCGGGATCTGACGCCTTATGTTCCGGAACATGAGTTTTATTTTTGAACCAACAACCAGCTTCAAGGCGACCTTTAAGCTGGACTCTTTCGAAATAAAATAAGCTTCCTAAATGAGCGCGCACAGCACCTCAACTAATCCCGTCGTCCAATCAATCATTTCCGGCAACGCACCGCCATCGGCGCGGATGGCGGCGGGACGAGGATTGTTGCCACTGCCGCAGGCTGATCTGCTTGAAGTCTTGGTCCACCTAAGTGCGGATAACAATCCGGAAATTGCGCGCGCGGCACAAGCCACGCTTGAAAGTCAGCAGGCGGACGATCTGTTGAGCGTTGCAAAATCCGAAAACGCCGCGCCGGCGGTGCTTGGTTATTTGGCGTCGCGCTCTAATGCGAATCGTGACATTCATGAAGCCGTCGTAGGTAATGGCGCCACCCCCGATGAAGCGATCGCGCTTTTGGCACGAGTCACGACTGATGGTTCCCTGCTCGAATTGCTCACGCTGAATCAGCAAAGACTGATTCGCGCGCCGGAGATTATTAATGCAATTCTGCTCAATCCGGCGCGTACGGCCGAAGCCGAGCGACGCGCGAAAGAAACTCGCCAAGAGTTTTTCGAGAAAGAACGCGGGGCGCGCCAGATCGCTGAGGAGTTGCGCGCTCGAGGCAACAATGCTGCGGCCGAGTTCTTCGAGACTGCCGAGTTGGCGCCGATCACGGGCGAAATATCTATCAATGATGCCTGGCTGATTGCGCAACACATCGAAGTTTCAGACGCTGACATCGACGACTCCTGGCTGGCGCGCGAGTTCATCGAAGAGATGTGGGTGGAAACGGCCGAACAAACTGCGGCCAACGTCCAGGCATTGCTCAACGCCGAGAGTCTCGAGGGCGACGTTTCACCGGAACGCATTTCGCTGATTCGCCGCATCATGTTCATGACGGTTAAGGATCGTTTCAAACTGGCGCTGAAAGGCGATCGCGAGGCCCGCGGAATTCTGGTGCGCGATTCAAACAAGATTCGATCAGGAAGTAGAAAAGATCGCCGCGATGCGCACAGTCTGCGACGAAGTCCTGCGGTTGATCGGCATGGGGCGCGGATGGGCCCGCTCGTATCCGATCATTCACAATTTAGCGCGCAACCCCCGCACACCACTGGCGACCGCCGTTCACATTCTGCCGCGAATCCGCACCAAGGATTTGAAAGCAATCTCGCTGAACCGGAACGTATCTGAGGCAGTTCGAAGACAGGCTTATCGACTATCGGAAGTCCGCACTCCGGGCCATTAGCCAGCGGTTTTGTCACGGAGCTGTTACAATTTCCTCGTTTTTAACTTGACGCAAGGAATCAGACGAGTATAATTTCGGGTTTACCAGGCTTTCAGGTGTTTGAAATTGGAGTTTCGAGGCAGCAACTTCAAAGCGGTGCAGTTTTTCCGAAAGCGGCGGCGGCAAGCTTTTTATTTTAGGCCGCAAGACTTTATCTCGCCCGTCAATAAAAGCACCACCATGAAGTACGGGATCGGCCATAAGTGACGATTCTCAAGTCTTTTGCTTTGACACCCCTGTGATTCCCGAACCTGCCTGGAAAGTCTTCGCCCCGCCAGTTCGCAAGAATTGGCGGGGCGCATCTCTTTCCGCGAGAAGTTTTAAGTTTCAGGTTCTTGAGTTGGAACGGACTTGAAACCTGAAACCTTAAACTTGAAACGAAGATTTACATCGCCAATCCACCGTCAACCTGAATCACTTGCCCGGTGATGTAACGCGCATCGTTGGACAAAAGGAAACAGGCAATGCGCGCCACTTCACCCGGTTCGGCAAATCGGCCCAAAGGAATTTGCTCCAAGATTTTTGCTTGATAGCTTTCGCCAAGAGCACTGGCCATATCGGTCGCGACCATCCCGAGCGCCAGCGCGTTTACGGTAACCTTGCGACTGGCGACTTCGCGTGCCAAAGCTTTCGTCAAGCCGATCATGCCTGCTTTCGAAGCTGAATAATTCGATGACGCCGCTGATCGAGGTAATGTTGAGGATGGATCCGCCCTCTTCCTGCCGCAGCATTACCCGCAGAGCTGCCTTTGCAAAGTTCCAAGCACCCTTCAGATTCGTATCGAGGACCGCGTCCCAATCCTCTTCCTTCATCCGCAGAATCAAAGTATCGCGCACGATGCCGGCATTATTGACCAGAAAATCGATCCGGCCAAAAGCATCCTTGGCTTGCTTGACCATTTCGGCTGCCGCTTCAGTGCTCGCAACGTCAACCTGAGCTGCAATCGCGCGCACGCGAAGCCCTTCGATCTCTGCTTTCAATGTTTCTGCCGCAGCAGCACTTTTCGCATAATTGAAAGCGACATGAGCGCCGCGTCGTGCGAGTTCCAAGGCGATCGCGCGACCGATGCCACGCGTAGCTCCAGTGACGATTGCGGATCGACCCGAGAAAGTCTTAGCTGGTTGTGATTCATTCATTCGTGAAATTTACCGTGACGGGAAATACCGCATCGAAAAAGTGAACATGAGGAAGGCCAGCGCAATAAACTGCAACACTGAACGAAGGATGAAGTTGTTGACGTAACTGTCGCCGAGGGCCAATCGGCGCAACTTCGCGTACGATAAGATCAGCGTCCCAACGAAAAACACGATTACGAAGCTGAACATTCCCCACGTGATAGTTGGCCGCAAATCCGACGTAGTTCTGCTGGCAACAAAAAACCCGACCACCAGAAGGACCAATATCAGAGTGCTGTAGATACGATAATTCGAGAAAGCATCCAGAAGTCTGGCTTTTTCCTCGGGCGTCAGGCGCTTCAAGGCCTTCTCTGCCAGAATGCGATTGATCACCATCACACCGACGAACACAAAAATAGCCAAGAACGGATCGGTTAACGTCATTTGATTTTTAGAGATCGTAAGTAATCACGAAATTCATCCGCGAGTTCAGAATGCTTCAAACCAAACTCAACAGTCGCGATCAAGAAGCCGAGCTTATCCCCGGCATCGTAGCGCGTACCTTCAAATCGCACCGCGTAGAAATCTCGCTTCTTCCCAAGCGATCGCATCGCATCCGTGATCTGAATCTCCCCAATAGCGCCGGGTTTCGTCTCTTCAATCTCATCAAAGATGTCCGGCGTAAAGACGTAACGGCCGATAATTGCCAAGTCAGATGGCGCCTGGGCAGGCGGCGGCTTTTCTACCATGTCCTTGACGCGATAGACGCCTTCCTCAACTTCATCACGTCGAGAACCCCGAATCGCGAAATCGCTTCGCCTGCAACGTGCATGGTCGCCACGACTGGCGCATCGTATTTCTCGTAAACGTCGAGCAATTGTCTGAGCGCCGGTTTTTCTGAGTCAATGACATCGTCGGCCAACATCACCGCAAACGGCTCGTCGCCGACCAGATCCCGGGCCTGCAAAACTGCGTGACCGAGACCGAGCGCTTCGCGTTGCCGCACATAACTCACCCGCGCCAGGTCAGAAATTGCGCGCACTTGTTTTAGATCCTGATCCTTGCCACGATCGCGCAGCAAGGATTCCAATTCAAACGAAACGTCAAAATGATCTTCGATCGCAGTCTTGCCACGGCCGGTGACGATGATGACCGATTCAATGCCCGACACGACAGCTTCTTCGACGACGTACTGAATCAGAGGCTTATCGACGAGCGGCAGCATCTCTTTCGGCGATGCTTTGGTCGCCGGCAGAAAGCGCGTGCCGAGACCAGCGGCCGGGAAAACTGCCTTGCGAACTCTTTTAGGCATCTCTTAAGATTTCAGATTTCAGATCTCAGATTGCAGAATTGCGGTTTCAATAATAGTCTTGCCTCTTTTCGAGCCTGCTTGTCATAGCATAACGAAGAGGATTATCACAAATGCTCGATCTGAACTACGTGAGAGAAAACCTTAACGAGGTAATCGAGGCGCTTAGGAATCGTAACTTCCCCGAAGACTTGCTCCTCGATCGCGCAATCGGCGCGCTGATGAAACAAGACAGGCGCGAAGAAGCCGATGCGCTGCGCGAGCAAGCAGGCGAACTGAAAGATCGAATCGGAGAACTCGAGCAGAATCGAGAGCAGGCAGAGGCGCGGATACGAGAGCTTCTTTCGACTCTTCCGAACATTCCGCATGAAAGCGTTCCGGTCGGTAAAGATGAATCGGCGAATATTGAAATCCGCCGTTGGGGCACTAAGCCTGAATTCGATTTTGCGCCGAAGGATCATGTCGACTTAGGAACTTCGCTGGGAATCCTCGATCTGGAACGTGCGGTCAAGATTGCCGGCGCGCGTTTTGCGATCCTTAATGGCGCGGGCGCGCGACTGAGCCGTGCTCTGGTTAATTTCATGCTCGAAGTGCAAACCCGCGAGAATGATTACCAAGAAACGCTGCCGCCTTTTATCGTCAACCGCGATGCGCTTTTTGGCACGGGACAGCTTCCGAAGTTTGAAGAAGATCTTTTCAAACTTAAGGATGAACGAGACCTCTATCTAATACCAACCGGCGAAGTGCCGGTTACGAATTATCGCCGGGAGGAGATTCTGAATCCTGGGGAGTTACCTTTGAAATTTGCCGCTTACTCACCGTGTTTTCGTTCCGAAGCAGGAAGTTATGGTCGAGATACGCGCGGAATTTATCGCCAGCACCAATTTGAAAAGGTAGAGCTGGTGAAAGTCACTTTGCCGGAGAATTCTTATGACGAACTTGAGTCTCTGACGCGTGATGCGGAGTCAGTTCTACAGAAACTCGGCTTGCATTATCGAGTCGTCGAACACTGTACCGGGGATCTGGGATTTACGTGCGCCAAGTCTTATGACGTCGAAGTGTGGCTGCCGTCGTACAACGAATTCAAAGAGATTTCCTCCTGCTCGAACTGCACGGATTTCCAAGCGCGGCGCGCCAACATTCGCTTTCGCCGAGCCGGTGGCGCGAAGCCCGAGTTCGTGCACACCTTGAACGGCTCCGGCCTGGCAGTCGGCCGCACGTGGATCGCTGTGCTCGAGAATTATCAGCAGGCCGATGGCTCAGTCGTAATCCCTGAAGTACTTCGCGGATATATGGGCGGTCTTGAGAGAATTACTTTCGACTGACGCCTACCGAAATCATCCACCCGCTCATTTCTGCTACTCTGTTCGCTCGCTGCGTCGACTTTGCTTGTCTTGACCGCCGCGATCTACGTTGGTTGATAGCGCTGCGTCTTTGTCAGACTGTCTGTCGGGAGCGTGCCGACCAAAAGCGCCGGCATCCGGACCACTCGCAGGCGCCGGATCGTAATCATAACGAGAACCTGCACGCTTCTGCGCATCTGACTTGACTCCGCGCTTTTGCGACTGTTGTTCGCCCATAGTTTATCCTCCACAAGATCTCCGCATTCGATTTCTAAACCAGCCCCTTTTTGATCGACTGGACGTGCTACTTGTCCTGCTCCTTGACGCTCCTTTTTATGTGCTCGTCAGGCACCAAATCATCGAGATGCGAGCGTCCGCGACCTGTGACCGCCTGTTGATTGTAATAGCCACCCGGCGCGAACTGTCCCGACTCGCCGATGTCCAGAGATCGATCTTCTCTCCTCAAAGGATCCGGCGTCGAAGGCTCCCAGCCTTCTTCCTTATTCTCTGACCTTGGCTTTGCTAGCGTCTCTCTTTTCATAATGGCCTCCTTTTGTGCGATAAATCAGTGCAAGCTGAGGGCCGGTCGCGCCTAAGTCGCTAAAGGTCAATCGTAAACGCAACGAAATGCACCCGGGGCGTAGGAAAGCACGACAGTAGTGTTCGATAATGGTTTAGAACATGAAAATGTTCGCTGCCTTCATTATCTGTTTTTCGTTTTGCGCGCACGCTGATTCTTTCGTCTCTTCCACGCAAGTATTCGACAGCTTCAGAGACATTTGTTGCGACGATGAGAAAGCTCACTTGGATAATCTCGCGGTTGAAAGGATTCTTCATTGATATTAGTTCCTCGAGTGATAAGCTACTCGGCAAAAACTCGCTAAGGAGATGCGTCATGCGATCTGTCTTGCCCGTTATTTCTCTCTGCATCGTTGCCATCGCTGGATTTGCTCAAACTTCCAATCCGCCCCCAAGAAATTATCCTGCCCCCGTCGAGGGCGATTATGTCATCGCGAATTTTCGCTTTCACAGCGGCGAGACTCTGCCTGAACTAGGAATTCATTACCGCACGATTGGGTCGCCAACCCGCAACGGCTCCGGGCTCGTTAACAACGCCGTTCTGATTGGACACGGTACTGGCGGCGCGGGCACGCAGTTTCTTTCGCCGCAGTTTGCGAACGTCCTGTTTGGACCGGGACAGCTTCTCGACGCAACCCGTTATTACATCATCCTGCCGGACGGCATCGGGCATGGCCGTTCAAGCAAACCAAGTGACGGTCTGCACGCGAAGTTTCCGCACTACACCTATGACGACATGGTCGCGGCGCAGTACGAGTTGCTGACAAAGAAGCTCGGTGTGAATCATTTGCGGCTGGTGATGGGCACTTCGATGGGCGGCATGCAGACATGGGTTTGGGGAGAAACTTATCCGGATTTCATGGACGCGCTGATGCCGCTGGCGAGTTTGCCGGTCGAGATTGCCGGCCGCAACCGCGTCTGGCGGCGTATGGCGATGGATGCAATTCGTAACGATCCCGCGTGGAACGGTGGCGAATACAAAACTGAGCCGCTGCAAGGTTTGACCGCGGCCGAGAATCTTTTATTGTTGGCCGGCAGCGCGCCTTTATTCTGGCAGAAGCAGGCGCTGACACGCGACGCAGCCGACAAGTTTTACGAAGATCGCGTGAAGCCTGCGGTCGCGCGTCTTGATGCCAACGATCTGCTTCATCAAATCGATTCTTCCCGCGAGTACAATCCATCGCCGAAGCTGGAAGCGATCAAAGCGCCGCTGGTCGCGGTCAATTCCGCCGACGATTTTATCAACCCGCCGGAGTTGGGAATCATCGAGCGCGAGATCAAGCACATTAAGCGCGGCCGCCTCGTCATGATTCCCATCAGCGATCAAACACGCGGCCACGGCACGCACACCATTGCGACAATCTGGCAACCGTATTTGAAAGAGTTGATCACCGAGTCGCAGCGATAGAATCCATGCTTGACAACACGGTTCTCACCGTGAGAACATCCTGTGCTGTTAACAGAGGCGTCCAAGCCGTCGGACTAAGAGAGCGGCAGGGCATGTTTTCCTAACCACAACTTAAGGGAGAAAAAGACCATGCGAAAACCAAGAACCAATTTCATCAGAAGAGGAGGTTACGTCATTAATGCACGTAATCAGTTACAAGAGAATTCGCGAATTCTTTTCAACTCACCGCGATGTGGAGAGTTCTTTGACGGCTTGGTACAAGACAACAAAGAAAG
>QHXE01000369.1 GCA_003222835.1 Acidobacteriota bacterium
GCGGAAGGCAGCCTCAAATCAAACATTGAAGCGGCCAGGAGTCTGGATGCGCTTGACGAATACAGACTGCGAGGTTAGCAGCCCTCTTTTACGCCGAGTCGTTAATAATGTCAACAATTCTTTATGTTTGTGTCGTTAGCACATGATATGTCCGATCTAATTAGCACGTGAAGTGTCCGATCTGAGCGGCAGGGTCAAACTGCATGACAGGATGCAGTTATGAAGCAGATGACCCCAGCCGCAATGGAGCGGGCGATGAAACTACAGGAGGTGATGTTGCGAGCAATGGCCAAGCGGATCACCTGGTATCAGGCAGCGGAGATCCTTGGGCTGAGTGGCCGGCAGATGCTGCGCTGGCAGACACGGTTTAAGCACGAAGGGTATGAAGGATTGTTTGATCGGCGGCGCGGAGTACCTTCACCGAGACGGGTGCCTTTGGCTACCGTGGAGAAGGTGCTGCGGTTGTATCAGGAGGAATACTTTGACTACAACGTGCGCCACTTCCACGAGAAGCTGGTAGCAGAACATGAGATCAAGCTGAGTTATACCTGGGTGAAACTGGCATTGCAGGGTGCGGGGTTGGTGAAGCCGCGGCGGCAACGAGGGAAGCATCGGAAACGACGACCGCGGCGGGCCTTGCCGGGGATGTTGTTGCACATTGATGGGAGTCAGCACCGTTGGTTCTGTGACGATCGCTGGCATGACCTGATAGTGATCATGGACGACGCCACCAGCGAGGTCTACTACGCGCAATTGGTGGCCGAAGAATCGACTGGCACAGTCATGGCCGGCTTGCGCGCAGTGATTGAGCAGCAAGGACTGTTTTGTGCCCTTTATAGCGATCGAGCCAGCCATTTCTTCCTGACACCGAAGGCTGGAGAGCCGGTGGACCACCATCGTTTGACCCAAGTAGGCCGGGCCTTGCGAGAGTTAGGGATTCAGATGATCCCTGCTTATTCACCACAGGCTCGCGGCCGCAGCGAACGCGGCTTTAGTACCTGGCAGGGACGCCTGCCGCCCGAACTGCGCACCCGGAAGATTAAGACCTTGGAGGAAGCCAATCGTTTTCTCCGGCAGCAATACGTCCAGGAGTTTAATCATCGTTTCAGTAAAGCGGCCAGCGAACGAGGCACTGCCTTCGTGCCGCTCCGGCGCAAGGATCTCGACTTGGTGTTCTCGCTGCAACACGAGCGCATCGTCGCGCGCGATAACACGGTGAGCTTTGCCAACAAAATTTGGCAACTCGAGCGCAGCAAGCTACGCGCGACGCTCTGCGGTTGTCGGGTCACTATTCATCAGCATCTGGACGAAACCATTTCGATTACTCTTGGTCCGCATCTGGTCGGCCGCTACAACTCTGCGGCTCTGCCCCTCGGGCCAAAAACCAAGACTGTGGAAATGCCGCCGCTGCGGAAAGCGATCAAGAGCATCGCTTCCCTCAGCGGCTTGGAAAAGTCACGCCAAAAGGCGGCCTGACTTTCCCACATTCCCACAGCCACTACTACTCGATATTTAGTTTTATGAGAAAAACGAAACCGGACATTTCACTTGCTATAAAAACCGGACATTTTAACTTGCTAACGACATGTCTCGCCTTCAAATTAGGACACTAGCGCGCCAAGCAAAGCTTGGTGTTTCTTACTGGGTGAAAGTCCCAGTCGAGTAAGGTCTAACCAGCCACTCGTACCGAGTGTTGCAGCCGAGAGGAGGAGCAGTCAAAAGCCGAACGAAACGGTTGAAGCGTACACAGGGAATCACGCAGGCCGTAAGAGAGACCGCACTCTCTAAAGCTTGATACAGCCTCGTCAATAATATTGATGCAGATGGCGATGGTTTTAGTGTTCCAGAAGCCAAAACGGAGCAACCGCCAAGGGTGAGGTTGCCGAGGGTCTGCCGGGGTCGGGAAAGAGCGTGGCATGCGTGAAGAGAAACACCAGAGAACTTGGGAGACCCAATTGGTTCCTGCGCGGGCAGGTAGGTGAAGCCGACCAAAAGAAGGTGAGCCAAAGACCAGTTGGGAGTCAGATCAGCTCATAGTACTCAGGGAACGGGAGAGCCGTTCACAAGGGGAAGGGGCTGACGTGGATACGAAGCCAGCAAAGGAAACACTGACCGGGCATGAAGGAACGGAGCACAGTGCAAACCTCCCTGTTGGGAATAGCGAAGAAGGCCAAGAGCGAGAAGCGATACCGGTTTCGCAACCTCTACAGAGAACTCAACGAGGAGTTGCTGCGTGACAGTTGGCGGCTGCTGCGGAAAGACGCAGCTTTAGGCGTTGACCGGGTAAATGCGGCTGAATACGAAGCAAACCTCGAAGAGAATATCCACCAACTGGTGGAGCGACTGAAGCGGAAGCAATATCGGGCCAGACTGGTAAGGCGGCATTACATTCCGAAGGGCGATGGACGAATGCGCCCGCTTGGAATACCAGCCATCGAAGACAAGCTGCTGCAGTTGGCAGTGAAGCGCCTGCTGGAAGCAATCTACGAGCAGGACTTTCTGGCGTGCAGTTACGGGTATCGACCACGAGTGGGAGCACTGGATGCAGCGGACCAGCTACAGATGAAGCTGCAGTTCGGAGGTTATCATCACGTGGTGGAAGCGGACATCAAAGGCTTCTTCGACAACCTCTCGCATGAATGGTTGATGCGGATGTTGGCGGAGCGGATTGATGACCAGGCGATACTGCGCTTGATAAAGAAGTGGTTGAAAGCCGGAGTGCTGGACACAGACGGTACGGTGCTAAGACCGGAGGGCGGAACACCGCAGGGTGGCATCATCTCTCCGCTACTAGCGAATGTGTACCTGCACTACGCGCTCGATTTGTGGTTCGAGAAAGTGTTCCAGCGTAGCAGTAGAGGCGGCGCATTCCTGGTTCGATACGCAGACGACTTCGTGTGCGGCTTCGGACGGGAAGAAGAGGCGCAACGCTTCTATAGCGAGTTGGAAGAGCGTTTGCGGAAGTTCGGACTGGAACTGGCGGCGGAGAAGACACGGGTAATACCGTTCAGTCGCTACCGCAAGGGAGAAACCAGCTTCGACTTTCTGGGTTTCGAATTTCGTTGGGGCACCGACCGCCAAGGACAAGCACGTCTGCAGCGGCGCACCGCCCGGAAGAAGTTTCGCAACTCAGTCAAACGCGTAGCCGAATGGTGTAAGCAGAATCGCCATCGCCGGGTTGGGGAACAGTTCAAACTGCTGAATGCCAAACTCCGTGGCTATTACAACTACTACGGAGTGCGCGGCAACTACGCCAGCTTGAACGAGTTCTTTCAGCAGGTGCAACGGCTACATCTGAAGTGGCTGAATCGGCGCAGCCAGCGCCCGAGTTATAACTGGGCTGGCTATCGCGAGTTGATTCAGTACTTCGCGCTCGCCCGACCACGGATTGTTCGGCGTCCGCCATCATGTCTACTCGCGTCACGCTAGGTCTTCCTGCGGAGGCGAGAATCTACGAAGAGCCCGGTGCGGGAAAACTGCACGCCGGGATCTATGCGGGGGCTGTCGGGTAACTGGCAGTCCTACCGCGATCCGGAAAATAGTTTTCCCGTCGAGAAGACTTCATCGGCATGGGAAGTGCTATCGCTCGGTATAGATTGGGGCGGAGGGTTAAAGCCCGCACGACTGGTGCTTTGTGCCCTTCCGTTTCGCCACAAGGGGTAAATTTGGCCGCAGCGTTTCTCTCCGAGAGTAGGAGCGCGAATCAAGTCGCAAGGCCTGCAACAACCAGTCTCGGCTGGCAGGACGGCGAGTAAGCCCGAGCTACGCGAATCCGTTTTGCAGTTCGCGAAACAACAACTCCGCGATCACCAGCGACTGATCTACGAGCGCACTGACCGCATGTTTGTGAAGTTGATGGTCTTGCAGTGGATCGCCGGCGTAATTCTGGCGCTATGGATTTCACCAAAAGAGTGGGTGGGAATCGAAAGCCACCCGCATTCTCATGTTGGGGGAGCATTGTTCCTGGGCGGAGCCATTACATTCATTCCAGTGCTGCTTGGGTGGTGGCGACCCGGCGCAACTTCCACTCGTCACCTGATGGCCATAAGTCAGATGCTGATGGGGGCATTGCTGATTCATCTGACCGGTGGTCGCATTGAGACCCATTTTCATGTATTCGTCTCGTTGGGCATTCTTGCTTTCTATCGGGACTGGCGAGTGTTCGTACCTGCCACCCTCGTCGTTGCTGCTAACCATTTTGTTCTTGGATTATTCTGGCCACAGTCTGTCTTTGGGGTATTGAGTGTAAGCAACTGGCGAACGGTCGAACATGCCGCTTGGATCATCTTTGCCGACATCTTTCTCGTCATTTCTTGTCTGCGCAATCAGCGGGATATGTGGAATGAGGCCCTGAACCACGCCAGTCTTGATTTCACGGAAAAGAACTTTCGCCAGTTGGCAGACGCGATGCCCCAGATCGTCTGGACGGCCAATCCCAATGGCTTGGTCGATTATTACAATCAGCGGTGGTTTGACTACACCGGCATGGGGCTGGAAACAACCGAGGGCTGGGAGTCGGTGCTGCATCCCCACGACCTCGATCAATGCCTGGAGCTTTGGTCCCACGCTCTAAAAACGGGTGAGAAGTATGAAGTGAAGTACCGATTTAAGCGGGCATCAGATGGCGTCTATCGCTGGCACCTGGGCCGGGCCTCCGCAGCGCGCGATGACGAAGGACAAATCGTCAAATGGTTCGGCACCTGTACCGACATCGACGACCAAAAACAAGCTGAAGAAGCTCTGGAGATGGCTCGCAACGAACTTGAACTCCGCGTAGAAGACCGCACTGCTGAACTCGCCCAAGCTAACCAGGCCCTCAAAGCTCAGATTTCCGAACGCGAGCAAGCGGAAGCGGGCTTACGGGAGAGCGAAGAGCGCTATCGTGATTTATTTGATAATGCTCAGGACGCAATCTATGTTCACGATCTCGACGGGATATACATATCGGCGAACCGAGCCGCAGAGAAACTCGTTGGCTACAGCCGCGAAGAGATTCTTGGCAAGAACATTATCGACTTCATCGCGCCGGAATACGCGACACTGATCCGCGCCAACCT
>QHXE01000370.1 GCA_003222835.1 Acidobacteriota bacterium
TACTGGCTCTGCGCCGCTTGCGATCGTAGTGTCAGCGACGATCCTGCTTTTCTTTTATCTGTTGTGGTTTGGTTTTACCACCTATCGTCGCGCGCGGATTACTGAGGAACGCGCTTGATGTGAAGCATCGTGAAGGGGCCGATACTCGCATGGGACGCCCGCTCAACCAGAAGAAATCGCGCCCGACTCTGTGTATTTCGCTTCAGAAGCGGATTCAAGTTACGTTAAGGGCGAAGTCTTAACTCCGCTAGGCAGCGAAACTACAGCGGGTGATCTCGGCTAGCTACTCTGACGCTTGTGTCATCGGGTCGTCTAATGAAAAAAATTTTCTGTCACGATTTGCCTGCAAGCGTCAGCAGTTGATCGATAAACGGTACTTGGCCTTTTAGTATCTTTCGTTTGGCGACTTCGGGTGTTAGCCAAGCGGCCCGATCGATTTCAGGGAATTGCTGTAAATTCCCCGTATGCGGCGGCCATTCCATTGGAAACATATTGCTCCGCAATTTGGTCGGGTCGAAGTCTCCATTAATCGCCCACGCATAAACGGTCTTGCCGCCCGGCTGCTTAACCGGTTCGAGCGCAATAAACTCTCCATCAGGTGGAGCAGTGCCGCTTTCTTCTTCGAATTCTCGCTTGGCGGCTTTCAACGGATCTTCGTCCTCGTCAAACTCTCCTTTCGGAATAGTCCATGCTCCATCATCTCTCTTCTGCCAAAAGGGTCCGCCCGGATGGACTAATAGCACTTCGAGCCCTCCCGAATTCTCGCGGTACAACAAAAGTCCTGCACTCTTCTTTTTTGCCATTTACTTAATTTGGTCCACGACTGTAAAAGTCAAATCTCGCGATCGTCGATGGACCGGCCAGAGATGCTTCGCGGAAAACTATCGACCAACTTTCGGACGTTTGGGGTTTCGCTTCGGGTCTGAGCGAGCGGCTTCCTCTTCTTCCGCGGTGCCGACCCATTTACGTTTCGATTAGCGCTTCGGCTCTCGGCGTCGCCCGCGGGTCTTCGTAAGGAGCAGCGCTCTCTGCTGAAATTCGATAACGCAGTAGCGCTCCTACTCCGCCCAACTGCTCAAGGCGCGTCGCATCTTCTACGAAAGTAATGTGCGCGGCAGAGAGTTCTTTCGCGCGTCGCACCAACTCGTCGACAATGGTGTTTCGATCCAGCACGGGCATTGTTTCCGTGTTACCGCCGTACATCGATAATACTTTTTCAACTTCGGCCTTATCGTATTGAAGACTTTGTGGTGAAGCAGCAATCAGCATCTCCTGTGCTTGTCCGTTTGAAAGCGCGGCGAGCGTCTCGGGGACGCCGGCAACCGCCAAATTGTCGGCGCGGTACTCGCTCAAGAGTTCTTCCACCTTCTGCATGTCCGTCAGCCTGTCATGAGCACGAAAGGCCTCTAACGACTGCTCGAGTACTTCCTGTTCGGCGGTATTTATGCCCAGACTCAGTACATCGATCACCATGTCTGAGAGGGCTTTTGGCATTCGTTGTTGCAGAATGGGAATTACAGTTTCTTGATCGCCCGCAAGAATGATGTTTTCAACCGCGTCTTCCGCGACTGTGCGTTCGAGCATTTTGATTATTTCGTTCGCGTGGAGCAGATAACAGTTCTCGTCGTGGCGGTGATATCTGGATTGAACCCAGCCACCCACGTCCGCGCGTTTTGTGGTGAGGTTTTCCAGACCGTGACGATCGATCGTGCGGGCAGCGGCGAATACGAAAATTTGTGCTCGATTAGTATTAGCGAGCACAACCGCATACCGCCGATAATGATCAATCAGCCGCGCAAGTGGATAAAGATGGGGCTGGTTATATACAAAAAGCCGGTTACGCTCAAAAGGAGCGTCGAACAAACCGACCTCGAAGTAGTCGTTTGCGGCTGAACAAGCAAAGATAGCTAGGCCTTGAGCGGACGTCGGTACACCGTTCTCCAGATAACGCACTATCCGCACGAAATCCTCTTCAAAGCTTTCTCGTTCAGCAGAATGCGGCGAATAACTTTTGCCGCGGTCTGCCAGTTGTTTACGCGCGAACGTCAGAAACTGATGCTTTCCATGCTGGTCCACGCGCGCGTCAAGGTAAAGACTGATGACCGGCATGCCCAAAGGGTCGAAGGCCAGCAGGCGCTGCATCAACTCTTCCGGCGCGACGGCTTCAGGTGTCGTCTCTACGCGATCTAAAACGGCTTCTGCGGTACTCATTTGGTCTGTGCTCCCTTCTTTAAATCTCTACTCGCGATGAACGGCCTATGCGGCCTTCTGCTTACGCGCTAAACTTCTCTTAAGAACTTCTACCAAGTCGACGACCTTGCCCTGTGCGCGTTCTTCCGGCTCTTCCACTTCGACCACGTCTTTGTGCTGCTTTCGCTTCTTTTCGACCAACTGCAGAAGATCCGCGGCCTTTTCATCCTTCAGTTCCTTCAGCGAAAGATGTTTAATCGAGTGTTTGGCGATGAAGTTTTCAAACTTCTTAACTGTGGCCGCCGGAACTTTCTTCATATCCGGCAAACCAACTTCTTT
>QHXE01000371.1 GCA_003222835.1 Acidobacteriota bacterium
TGCAAGTCAGCCTTAGCTTTCGCTTGTAGACCTTTCGGCAGTTTGTTAAGAACGTTGGCTGTTTTGTGCACCCAACAACGTTGCTCGCGGGTGTTGCCAAAGACTTGCGGCAACGCTTTCCAGAAGCCTAGCGCTCCATCACCAATCGCTACTTTCGGTTCGATAGTCAGCCCTCGTTGTTTCAAGTCCAACAAGAGCTCTTGCCACGATTCAGCTGATTCGCGGTAGCCATCGAGCATGGCCAGCAATTCTTTCTTACCGTCCGCAGTGGCCCCAATGACTACTAAAATGCACTGGCTCGTGTCCTCCAGGCGTACCCCGAAGTGCACCCCGTCAACCCAAATGTAGACAAAGTTCCGATCCCTCAGATCCCGCTTGGCCCATTGCTCGTACTCGCTTTTCCAGCTTTCCTTCAAGCGGCTGATCGTGGTTGCTGAAAGTCCCGGCGCACCTTGCCCTAAGAGCGCTCCTAAAGCTCCGGAAAAGTCACCGGTCGAGAGCCCTTTCAAGTACAACCAGGGCAGCAGCTCTGCCAAACTCCTGCTGCGGCGCAGATAGACTGGCAAGATGCGCGACCGAAACTTGAGCTCGCCGGCCCGGTCACGCGCCCGCGGCGCTTTCACTACCACTTCGCCAATCCCCGTTTGGATACTCCGTTCCGGAAGATATCCGTTGCGCACCACTCGCTGCCGCTCCTGCTCATCCTTCAGTTCCCGATGCTCCTCGATGTACTCCGCCACCTCCGCTTCCACTGCTTGCCGCAACAACTGTCGCGCCCCATTCCGCAACACCTCGGTTAGCGGATCGCCCACCGCTACCGCTACTCCTGGATTCCGATACTCAACTACGCTATCTTCTCCCACGGCGTATTCCTCCTTAGCAATAAGGTTGATGGTTCTGTCAAAAACTCATCAAGAATACGCCACCTTTTCTTCGTTCATACACAACTTTCGAGCATAACTCCCAACCCTGGGCTGGAGGCCACAACCGCGTTGCGGTTAAGAATCGAGCGGAACCATAGTTCAGGCCTTCGGTCTGTGGCAAAAGCCTCGCAAGACCGCAGGAGAGAGAAAAATTCCCATGAAGCACAAGACAACTATAATCTATTGCGCGCGTGCGCTACGCCTGTCGATTTGCGCGATGCTTATTCTTCTCTGCGCCGATCAATCTCGCGCCTCCGTCTTCGGCGACGTGCGCGGGATTGTATTTGATCCACAGCACCAGGCGATTGCGGGAGCAAGCCTCCGACTGCGCTCGAAGTCTTCCGATTTTGCGCAAGACATGCAGAGCACTCCCACGGGTGAATTTCTTTTTCGCGCGATTCCGATCGGAGAATATACACTTACGATCGAGGCTAAAGGTTTCAAATCGATCGAGCAGTCAGTGACCGTCATTTCCGGAAATGCTCCGGTGCTTCATTTCTTCATGACAATCGCGCCGGTGTCACAGCGCGTTGAAGTCGTAGAAAACCCCGAAACACCGCGGACGGACTCGCCTACGCCCACCACACTGATTCGCAGGCAGGAAATCTCTCAAACTCCCGGATCGGATCGCACCAACAGCCTTGCCTTCATAACTAACTTCGTTCCCGGTTCTTATCTGACGCACAATCAACTGCACGTTCGCGGCGGGCATCAGGTGACGTGGCTCATCGATGGCGTTCCGGTGCCGAATACGAACATCGCCGATACGGTCGGCGCGCAATTCGACCCGAAGGACATCGATTATCTCGAAATCCAACGCGGCAGTTATTCCTCGGAACTCGGGGATCGCACTTACGCGGTCTTGAATGTAGTGCCGCGCAGTGGTTTCGAGCGCAAACGCGAAGGTGAATTGTTACTGACCTATGGAAATTTTCACCAGACGAACGATCAATTGAGCTTCGCCAGCCACACGAAGCGTTTCGCTTACTATAGCAGCGTAAATTTCAGTCGAAGTGATTACGGCTTGCAAACGCCGACTGTTCTGGTGCTACACGATCAGACCAACGGTCTGGGCGGCTTCACCTCGCTAATCTTCAACCCAAACCCAAAGGACCAGTTGCGATTGGTCGCCGGCGCCCGAAGAGATTTTTTTCAAGTGCCGAACGATAGCGAGGCGCAGGACTCGGGCATCCGGGACGTGCAGCGTGAGGCCGATGCGTTCGCAAATTTTTCCTGGGTGCATACTTTCAACGCCCAGGCTTTGTTCACGGTCTCTCCGTTTTATCACTTCAATCGGGCGGACTTTATTGGTGGGCCATTCGATACGCCCGTGCGGGCCAGGAACCGGCGAGCTTCAAACTATGCCGGCGCGCAGGCGACGCTCAGCATTCTGACCCGCCAACACAACCTCAAAGCGGGCTTCTACGGATTTTCTCAACATGATTCGAATCTGTTTGCCATTCAGGGCGAGGATGCTAACGGCGCGCCGATTAGCCTGACGCAGACGCAGAAACCAAGCGGCAATCTGGAAGCTGTCTTTGCCGAAGATCAGTTCAAGCTGCTGGACTGGCTGACACTGACTGGTGGCGTGCGTTTCACCAGGTTTCACGGTGCGCTAACTGAAACCGCGACCAGCCCGCGCGCCGGTGCTGCCATTCGCATTCCGCGTTTGAATTGGGTCCTGCATGGATTCTATGGACGTTACTATCAGGCGCCGCCGCTGGCGACAGTTTCCGGGCCGCTGCTTGAATTGGCAATCAGCCAGGGCTTTGGTTTCATTCCCTTGCGCGGCGAACGCGACGAAGAACATCAGTTTGGAATTTCGATTCCCGCACGCGGATGGATAATCGAATCAGATTACTTCCGCACCGGCGTAAAGAATTTTTTCGATCACAACCCGCTCGGCACCTCGAATATTTTCTTTCCCCTGACTATTGCCAGGGCGCGCATTCGAGCATTCGAAGTTACGGCGCGCTCGCCGCTATTGTTTGGTCGGGGCCGATTTCATCTGGCTTATTCGCGGCAGAAAGTTGAAGGCCAGGGCGCGGTCACTGGCGGTCTGACTGACTTCGCGCCGCCCGAAGACTTCTTTCTGCTCGATCACGATCAGCGTCACACGCTCAGCTCGGGTCTCGTGATCAATCTACCGAGCCGCGCGTTTGCTTCCGCGACTATTCGATACGGCTCAGGATTTCTGGATGGTGACAATTCACCAAACCATCTACCTGGCCACACGCTTTTTGATCTATCTTTCGGCAAAAACTTCGGCGAGGATTGGCTGATCGCAATTCAATCAGTGAACGTCGCAAATCGTCGTTTCCTGCTCGACAACAGCAACACGTTCGGCGGCACACACTTCGTGGAACCGCGACAGGTCTACGTCGAAGTGAAATACAAGTTTCACTATTGAGCCGCGTAGCTGCGCCGCACGCTAATATCCTGTTCGGCCCTCGTCACGAGCCTGGTCTTGTGTTACAAGTTCCAGCGGCGATGGAGTCCGCCATTAAATGCCTGCGTGCTGATGACTCCTACCAACTCTTTCGGAGTTTATCGACGTGGGCAAATTTCTTTTGGCTGGGCTCGGCGGTTTCATCGGTTCGGCTTTGCGCTATGCAGTCGCCGGATACGTGCAGTATCGCAGCCGCAGCATTTATTTTCCCTACGGCACTTTGGCCGTAAATCTCATCGGCTGTTTTGTAATTGGCTTTCTCTCACAACTCTCCTGGGCGGATTCACAACTTTCTCAGCTTTCGGCAACGAGACTTTGAACCTGTGGCGCGACGGCGAGAATGCGCTTGCCATGGCCAATATCGCGGCGCACATCGTGCTGTGCCTGGGCGCAGTGTGGCTGAGCCGAGCGCTCGCTTATGAAATTTGGAGATAACATGTAGCGCAAGCTGCCAGCGTTATTGATGGAGGTGATGACTAGTCATGATGCTTCCCGCGGAAGGTTTTCTACTACGTATTTTCATTGGCGAAAGCGACCGCCACAACGGCAAGCTGCTTTATGAGTGGATCGTGATTAAGGCGCGCGAAGAAGGATTGGCCGGAGCCACCGTGATGCGCGGTATGATGGGCTTTGGCGCGCACAGCCGCATGCATACTTTCAAGATCGAGCGACTATCACAAGACCTCCCAATCATCATCGAGATCGTGGACACGCGCGAAAAGCTCGAGAAGTTTCTATCGTTGATCGACAACGAAATCGAAGAAGGCATGGCCACCCTCGAGAAAGCGCAAATTCATTTTTATCGGAGCGGAAAGAAGTGAAGTCAGTACTACCTGCGTCAGCGGGTGGTCTATTCACGAATCATTCTGTCGATTCGACCGTGTATTCTTCAGTTTTATAAGGTCGAAAGCCGCGTTTCAGATAATTCGGCATTGCGGCTTGGTCATCTAGCGTGCAGGTATGCAGCCAGACTCGATTCGCGCCATCGGCCCAAGCTTCTTCGGTAGCAGACGTCAGCAAGTGCTTACCGAAACCGCGGCCGATGAATTCAGGTAACAGACCGAAGTAAGCAATCTCGGTCGAACCATCTTCGCAGCGTCGCAGCTCGAAATAACCCGCCGGAGCTTCGTCATAAGTCATCAGCCATAAAGAAATCTCTGGCTGGTTAAGGTGCGCCGCCATTTCTTCGTCCGTCCACGGCAGGCGATCGACCCAGAGATAATTCTTGCCTACCTCAACATAAAGATGGCGATAGAAGGGAGGTGAGCAATCTTGCAATTGGTGAATTCGAATTCGCGGATCGTCGCTACGTGCGGGTCTTAGTTCCGAAGCGTCGCGCATTTCTAGATAGGTGCGGGTGACTTCGATTGCTGTGGCTGTTTTCATCTGAACGAGAGATCAGTCATTATCAGAATCGATATCGAAGTATCGCACTCAGATTTGGGTCTTCGCTTCTTCAGTTTTCGTCGAGCATTTGAATTCTTCGCGCATGCCGCCCGCCCTCAAAATCAGTCTCGAGCCATACGCGCACGATCTCAAGCGCGTCCTCCTCAGAGATCATCCGCTGGCCGAGTGAGATGATATTAGCGTCATTGTGCTGCCGTGCCAGTCGTTTCTGGCCGGTTAAGATGCGCCGCGATTTCTTCGTCTGTCCACGGCAGGCGATCGACCCAGTGATAGTTCTTGCCCACCTCGACGTAGAGATGGCGATAGAAGGAAGGTGCGCAATCTTGCAATTGCTCGATGCGAATTCGCGGATCGTCAGAGCGCATGGGCTGTAACTCGGAAGGGTCCCGCATTTCAAGATAGGTGCGGGTTACTTCGATCGATTGTCTCTTTATATCGGCGATCAGCGGCATTTAAGTTCTCAAACACACCCGGTCGCTACCGCTCCCGGTTCTGTAACCGCGCCCTCGGATGAAAACGATCGTAAGCTTTGCGCATGTGCAGGTCGGTGATATGCGTATAGATTTCCGTCGTCGAAATGTCCGCGTGACCGAGCATCGCCTGCACTGAGCGCGAATCGGCCCCGCGTTGCATCAGATGAGTGGCGAAGCTGTGCCGCAGAGTGTGGGGCGAGATGTCGGGAACACCCGCGCGCGCCGCATGAGTCTTAATTATAGACCATGCTGTTTGCCGCGTGAGCGGTCTCGCCCTGGGTCCGAAAAACAGATCGGGTCGCGCTTCATTCCCAAGTCGCTTGCGTATGCCCAGATACCTTTGCAGCCAATGCACAGCGCTCTTCCCGATCGGAATCCGGCGTTGCTTGCTGCCTTTCCCGTGACACGTGAGTAGCGCTGCGTCGATATCGATGTTGCCGGTGTTGAGCGCGCACAATTCTGAAACGCGCAGGCCGGCAGCATACATCACTTCCAACATTGCGCGATCACGCACTCCTGAATCCGTGGAGATGTCGGGCGTCAAGAGCAGCCGTTCCATCTCCTCTTCGGTTAGAAATCTTGGCAAATATGAGAGCCGCTGCGGCGTGTGAAGGTCTTCCGCCGGATGCCGTTTGATGTGGCCATCGAGCATCAGAAACCGAAAGAAGCCACGCGCCGCGCTCACTGCGCGCGCGATAGACGACGGCGCCAGCCCCTGGCGCGACATGCCGGCAATCCACTCACGCAAGTCCTTACGTTCAAGCTTTTCGATCTGTTTGTGATTTTTATCCGCCCAATTTTGCAGCTTCGCAACGTCGCGCGCGTAACTCTCCAGCGTGTTTGCCGAGAGGCCTTTCTCCACCTGAATGTAGCTGAGGAATTCGCGGACGAAATTGCGATGATCAATCTGCTCGCTCATCGCGAAGATGGTAGCACAAGGAGCATAGACTTCAGTGAACTCTGAATAGGTTAATTACGTTCCCTCTCCCTTTGGGAGAGGGTTAGGGTGAGGGCTTAGTGACGCCAGCTACCTTTTGGAATCCTCTCCTTGTGCCACCGCACAACTAAGAAATAAGGAGATGATTTCTTGGGCTGCTCTGCTATGCCCTCACCCCGACCCTCTCCCAAAGGGAGAGGGAGCATCAGTCTGAAAATGTAGCGCAGGCGCGCTAGATGTCTTCCGGCACGAGCGAGAACAACATTGCATCCTTTGATTCGCCGCTAATCAAGAGGCGTTTGCGGAGCAGGCCTTCGCGGAGGGCGCCGGCCTTTTCCGCAACGCGTTGGCTGGCGATGTTTTCAACCGCGGCGACGACCTCAATGCGATGCAAACCGAGTTCTTCGAAACCGAATCTCGCCGCCAACCGCGCGGCCGAGGTGGCAACTCCGCGACCGACGGAGCTGGTGCGCACCCAATAGCCGAGGTTCGCCATCAGGTGCACGCGATTGATGAAGTTCAGGCCGACGCCGCCCAGGAATCTACCGCTGTCCTTTTCAAAAACTCCAAAGCTGTACCATTCACCATCCGCTGCTGATTTTCCCCTGCTGCTGACAAATTCACGACTCTCCTCGATCGAATAGTCTTCATGACACCAGGCCAGCCACGGTGAGACCTCGGCGATCGACTCGCGCACCGCTGCGTACAGCGCATCGGCATCTTCCTGGCGATAAGGTCTGATCAAAATGGCTCCCTCGCTGAGTTCGATGTTCATCGCTCCCGTCATGGCTTAGCCGGAGTCTTGTACTTATCGATCAGTTGCTGCATACCTTCCGTCGAATTGTTGTGGCGGTAACGGTAGTAGGCTTCGAGATCGTGCAGATATTGCATCCGCACCTGTTGCATGTTTGCATTGCCTTCGGAAGCCGCAATGGCATGAGCGTACGCATCGATAACGGCGTCGAGCATCGCCTGGGCTTTCTTAAGTTCGTCGTTTTTGGCTTGGCCGGCCGGCATGCTCTGATAATGCTTGGCCTCATTCTGGTATTCCTCGTTGAGCATGCCCGCCAGCATCAGAAAGTTGAATGCATCCGAAGGCGCAAGCTCCGACGCTTTCATGAATCGAGCTTTGGCTTCGGCTTGATTGCCCTTAATCAGATTGAGGAGTCCCATCGACTGATACACATTCGGCAAAAGTATTGTTTTGTATTGCTTCCAGGCGGCGTCATCCATGTTGGCGGGTTTTTTGTCAGCCTCGATTAACTCGATCGCGTGCGCGCCGTATTGAAGGCTTTGAGACAAGAACTTTGGATTTTGCTTTTTTGCTTGATCGGTGCCGAGCGACATCAGATCGACCAGCACGTTAAGCGAATCGGGATTGTGCGAAAGAAATTCAGAGCCCTTCGCAAACGCTTGATCCGGCTGATTAGCGGCAGCGTAAGCATCAATCAGCACGGGCATGATCGATTCCTGTTCGGAGGGTTGATCGAAAATCTTTTGATATTCCTGCGCGAGGTTCGCTTTTTGCGACGCGTCCGTCATCCCACGAATCTGGTCCAAGAGCCCTTGAGCGACGCGCGGCCTGACAGCGGTTTTTGGATATTTCTTGATCAGTTCTGCCGCGGCTTTTAGTTTAACTGCGGGATCGGCCGCGGTCATGATTCCCTTGGCAAGGTTTTGTTCCTCAGGCGACATATTTTGTCCGCCGGGTCGCCCTTCGCCTCGTCCCTGAGCGCGGGCTGAAAAGGCGATATTGCTTGAGGACGCCAGACCACCGATTAATATGATTGC
>QHXE01000164.1 GCA_003222835.1 Acidobacteriota bacterium
ACCCGGCCTTGAAAGGCCGGGCTACACTCACCGTGCCGCCTACGCGGCAAAAGAAATGTGTAAGCTCGACTTCGCGTGTGCGTTCGTGGATCGTTTCTGTGAGCGCGATCATAGCAATTGGCGCGACTCTGAACGTGGGCATTGCCTACTCTCAGTCAGCTTCAGCGACGTTAAGCGGCACGGTGTCGGACGAAGCCGGCGCAGTCATCCCGTCAGTCAACATCACCGTTTTGAATCTCAGCACCGCATTGCAGCGACATGCTGCGACGGATGATCGTGGGTCTTACGTGATTCCTCTGCTTCCTCCCGGCCGCTACAATGTGACAGTCCAACGCTCTGGATTCACGCCAGTCGAGATCAGGAATGTTGTGCTTAATACCGGCGATCAACTGGCGCTCAGAATCAAGCTGAAAGTCGGCGAGATTGGCGCGTCGGTAACCATCATCGAAGATCCTTCCAGCGTCCAGCAATCCGCCGCCCACGGCACGATTATCGATCGTCATTTTGTCGAGAACCTACCGCTTAATGGCCGGAGTTTTCAGTCACTTTTTGAACTGACTCCGGGCATCGTCCTGACGCGGGCCACGTTCCACGAACAGGGACAATTCAGCGTGAATGGCCAGCGCGCCAACGCCAATTACTTCATGGTCGATGGTGTAGGCGCGAATATCGGCGTGAGCGCCGGCGCCGCTCCGGGACAGTCCGCATCCGGCTCGTTGCCCGCCCTGACTGCGCTGGGAAGCACGAGCAACCTGGTCTCGGTCGATGCGCTCGAAGAGTTTCGCATTCTCACTTCAAATTACGCTCCCGAGTTTGGCCGCACGCCGGGCGCGCAAATTTCGATCATCACGCGGTCCGGTGGGAACGAATTCCATGGAAATCTGTTTGACTATTTTCGCAACGATGCGCTCGATGCCAGCGACTGGTTTGTCAATAGCAATGGATTGAGACGTCCGGCGATTCGTCAGAATGATTTTGGCGGCGTGGCCGGCGGCCCGTTGAAAAAGGACCACACATTCTACTTCTTCTCTTACGAAGGGCTGCGCCTTCGTCAACCACAGGTAGCGACGACCGAAGTTCCGTCGCTAGGCTCGCGCGCAACTGCTCCCGTTGGCACGAAGCCGTTTTTATCGGCATTCCCAATTCCTAATGGACCAGAAACGCACAATGGCTTGGCGGAATTCGCCGCCAGCTATTCGGACCCGTCAAGCATGAACGCTGTAAGCCTTCGCCTCGATCAGGTAATCCGCAGCCAGATCGTTTTGTTTGGCCGCTATAACCACGCCGCCTCAGCGACGGTTCAGAGAGGAAGCACAATTGTTCCGGGTTTCAGTCCTCAACTCGTCGTCAATCCCGCGATTGCGCAGAGCCTGAACAATCTCAGTCGCGCGAACCTGGATACGGACACGGCCACGCTGGGCGCGACTCTCTCATTCAGCTCCAGGGCAATTAATGATTTGCGCATCAATTGGAGTCGAGCAAGAGGTGCGACCTCTTTTTCTCTCGATAATTTTGGCGGCGCGGCGCCTCTTCCGGCTGCGCTCATTTCTCCCACGCCGGGCCCCGACTCGGGCTTTCAATTAGTCCTTCGCGGGGGAACAAATACCAGTCTGGTGGTCGGAAGAAATGCTGATAATCTGCAAAGGCAAATCAATATAGTTGACAACTTTTCGCTCGGCCGCGGCGCGCATCAACTGAAGTTCGGCGTGGATTATCGACGACTCCTTCCCGTCTACAGTTCCCTGAATTACAACCAGTCGATTATTTATGCAGGTGTCAACAGTAGCCCAAGTGTCAGCAATGGCGCTGCACCGCTGCCGGGCACGGCCTTGTCCGGGCTGGCGGAATCGGTCCAGGTTTTTGCCGGCGGCGGTCCGCGCTTTCCGGTGTTCACCAATTTTTCTGCGTACGTGCAGGATACGGCGAGGATCACTACTCGTCTGACGGTGACTTATGGACTACGTTGGGAATTGAACCCGGCGCCCACGGAGTCGCACGGTAACGAAGCTTTTACTGTGGAGCATCTTGATAGTCTGGGTTCGATCAGCTTGGCGCCGCGCGGAACGCAGCTCTATGCAACGACCTACAATAACTTCGCTCCAAGGGGAGGTTTTGCCTATCAACTCTCCAGAGATCCGGCAAGACAACTTATGCTGCGTGCAGGCTTGGGCATCTTCTACGATCTCGGAAACGGCCAAGCGGCCCAGGGCTTCGGTAACGTGTTTCCTTTCGTTGCCGCTAAACGATTCGACCGGGTTGCCTATCCGCTCACAGCGGACCAGAACGTAGCACCGCCGCTGACTCCGGCGGCGCCTTATGGAACGATCGTCGCATTCGATCCGAAACTGAAATTGCCGCGCGTGATCCAATGGAATATCGGGCTCGAAAAGTCGCTCGGCTCGAACCAGGTCTTGTCGGTTGCTTACGTGGCCGCGGCCGGCCGGCAGTTATTACGTGAGGACGTGCTGCTTAATCCCAATCCGAACTTCAGCATTATTCGCCTGACCAGTAACGCCGCCGAATCAAGTTACCGCGCGATCCAGATTCAATACGCTCGACGCCTTTCGCACGGTCTGCAAGCTGTTGCTAATTACACCTGGTCGTCCGCGATTGATAACGCTTCCAGCGATTCATTTGCTCGCCTGCGGATAACTGAGGGAGGAACCGGTATCGGTTCGACTATGCCCAACGTGTTTTTGCCTAGCCTGGGTCGTGGCCCGTCCGATTTCGATGTGCGCCACTCTTTGACCGCCGCGGCTTCCTACAACTTGCGCGCGCCGCGGGGTAATTCCTTAGTTAACGAAGCGCTGCGCGATTGGTCCGTTGATGCCGTCTATCGGGCTCGCACCGCCACGCCCGTGAATGTCGTCGTCAGATCGGAAGTGGTGGGACAAGATCTCGTCCTCGAGCTGCAACGTCCCGACCTGGTTCCCGGCGTTCCGCTTTACTTGAGCTATCCGACGGTGGCCGGCGGAAGGCGAATCAACCGGGCAGCGTTCGTCGTGCCGGCGCAGATCAGACAGGGCACGCTTGGTTACAACGCGCTCAGAGGTTTTGGAGTCTCGCAATTGGACCTGGCGCTGCGCCGGCAGTTCGACTGGGGTGAGCACATTAAATTGCAGTTACGAGCAGAAGTCTTCAACGTTTTCAAT
>QHXE01000165.1 GCA_003222835.1 Acidobacteriota bacterium
GATCAGCCGGCGAATCGGTGCCGCGGGCCGCTAGCCTATCGCGCAGCAATTCAAACGACGGCGGCAGAATGAAGACGCTGACCGCATCATCGATCAGTTGACGAATGCTGGCCGCGCCCTGGACGTCGATTTCTAGAATAATGTCTTTACCCGCGGCGCGCTCGCGCTCCACCTGCGCTTTGCTGGTTCCGTAAAGATGTCCATAAACATCTGCCCATTCGAGGAACTCGCCCTGCCGGATCAGTCCTTCAAACGTCGCCGCTGAAACGAAAAAATATTCGCGACCATCTTGTTCCGCTCCTCGTGGCGCGCGCGTCGTGTACGAAACCGAATAGCTAACCCCAGGCATTGTTTGCAAAACACGATCGATCAGAGTGCCCTTGCCGCCGCCCGACGGAGAACTGACTACGATCAGCATTCCCAGTCCACACTCCGTGCTTGCGGTGTCCTTGCTTTCGGCTTTGTTCAGCTCATTCAACATTCTGCACTTGTTCGCGTAGTTTCTCAACCTCAGCCTTAATCACGAGGGCTGCATCCTTGATCGAGACTTCAGTTGATTTGGCCAGCACCGTGTTCGCCTCGCGATTCAGTTCCTGCAATAGAAAATCGAGCCGCTTGCCGACTTCGCCTTCGGATTCGAGCGCCGCGCGAAATTGTTCCAAATGGCTTCGCAGCCGCACCAACTCTTCGCTGATGTCGCTGCGATCGGCGAGATAAGCAACTTCCTGCGCCAATCGCCCCGCGTCGAGTTCGATTGCTTGTCCGCCGCGCGCAATCAATTCAGCGATGCGCTTTTGCAGCCTCTGCCGATAGGCATCAACCAGGGTGGCGGTGGCTGCTTCGATGATCGGAACTTCGGCTTCGATTTTGGCTACGCGCACGCGCATTTCCTCTGCCAGCGTGGCGCCTTCGCTCTCGCGCATCTGTTCGAGGTCGTCGATGGCCCGATCAAGCGCGCCATCGAGTCCAGCGAGGCTCTCATCATTAATGCCCTCACGCGCCGGCGTCAAAGCTCCGGGCACGCGTGCTACGGCGTTAATGTCAATGTTGCCTCCCAGCTTGAACTGCTCTTGAATTTCCTGCATTGCGCCAATGTAGCCGGCAATCAACGGTCGATTGACTTCGTAGACAGTCGCACCAGTGCGCTCGAAATTGATGTTGAGGTCGACGCGGCCGCGTGAAAGACGTACGGCGACACGTCGCCGGATGCTGCTTTCAACGGCGGATAACTCCTGACCCATTCGCAGATGAATATCAAGATAGCGGTTATTGACGGTCTTGATCTCAACCGCAACCGTGAAGTCTTCGCCGCTGACTGTGCCGCGGCCAAATCCAGTCATTGATTTCATAATGTTAACAGTAAGCAGTGAGCAGTGAGCAGTTGAGCAGTAGCAACGCTGGTCCTTAGTTGAGACTCTTTCGGAGCCCGTAAGTTACCGCCAGGCACTCGTCGATGAGTGCCTCAGTTTCGGCTACGACCGAAGCGCTGAGATAACCAATCCGCCTGACGATTTCGATCTGTGTAGCCAGTTCGTTCAGCGAGCCAATTGCAACGCTAAGATGATTCCTAAATTGACCTGGAGATCGACCTGCGGCTCCTTCCGCGATATTCGAGGGTACTGAAACCGCCGCTCGACGGAGCTGAGAAGTGAGACCGTAAATCTCATCTCGGGGAAGATTCTTACTTACTTCATAGACCTTTTCTACCAGATCCATGCCCTTTTGCCATGCAACTAACCTCTTATGGGGGTTGCTCATGTTGTTTTCCTCCTCGCTGTTTCCTGTTCCTCGTCGGCAAATTGTAACTCGTAGAGTCGCTGATACTGGCCCCCGCGCGCGAGTAGCTCGGCGTGCGTGCCTTGCTCGATGATTTGACCGCGCTCCATTACTACAATGAGATCGGCGCGGCGAACAGTAGAGAGTCGATGTGCGATTACGATCGTCGTCCGGTCGCGAATCAGGTTAGCGATTGCGCGCTGCACCAATTGTTCCGACTCAGCATCAAGCGCCGAAGTCGCTTCGTCAAGCACAAGCACCGGCGCATCAATCAAAACAGCCCGGGCAATTGCCAAGCGTTGACGTTGACCGCCGGAGAGAAAAATTCCGCGTTCGCCAATCACGGTGTCATATCCATTCGGCAATTCAACGATGAAATCGTGCGCCAGGGCCGTGCGCGCTGCGTCTTCGATCTGCCCGTCAGTAGCATCGGGGCGGCCATATGAAATGTTATAGCGAACCGTGTCATTAAAGAGCACAGTCTCCTGCGTTACTAACGCCAACTGGCGGCGCAGACTTGCAACGGCCACTTCACGCAGATCGATTTCGTCCCAGAGCACGGCGCCCGAAGTCGGATCGTGAAACCGCGGCAAGAGTTTTGTCAGCGTCGACTTTCCGCCGCCGGATTCTCCTACCAGCGCCACCATTCTTCCGGCAGGAACCGTCAAGCTGACCCCGCGCAATACTGGCCGCGCCTCATTTGCATAACCAAAATGCACTTCGCGAAACTCGATCTGGCGACGCAGCGGAGACAGATTGATTGCATTCGTCGCTTCGGGAATCTCGGCGTGCTCATCCAAAACTTCCCAGACGTGTCGCGCCGCCGCCAGCGCCTGCGACATTGAGTTTTGCAGTCGCGAAAGTTTGCGCATGGGATCGTAGCTGCGAAAGAGAAGAATGATGAACAGCACGAACTGCGCCAGGTCCATGCGCCCTAATCTAATTTCGCGCTCGCCAAAGAAGAGCAGCACGGCAACAAACAGGACGCCAATCAATTCAATTATTGGCGGCGACATGCCGGCGATACTCGCGGAGCGCAGGTTGGCCCGACGCACGCGTTGAGCGACCGCGGTAAAGCGGCTTCGTTCGCGCGCTTCTCCCCGATAGGCCTTAACGATGTTCTGATTGGCCAGCGCCTCCTGCGCAGTATCGGTTAGATACTTGCTGCCTTCGAAGGACTCGCGCGCCAGTTTGCGTAGGGACCTGCCGAAGCGCATCGTCAAAATGGCGACGGGTGGAGCAATGAGCAACGAGCCCAGAGTGAGCCGCCAACTCACGTAAAACGAAGCGGCCATAAATGCGATCAGAGTAAATCCCTCACGCAGCATGTCACGCAGCGTGTGAGTCAGTGCTGCTTCGATTGCCGCTGCGCTGGAGATCAAACGCGATACTAAATAATTGGTGCGATGCCGTTCGAAAAAGGCAGCCGATTGCCCAAGGATGTGACTATAAAGTTCCCGACGCAGAGTAAGAACCGAAGACTGGCCGATGTAGGCCATCCAATAAGTAGAGAAGTATTCGGCAATGCCTTTGACTACCGTGAAAACGATCAGGAGCAACGCAATCATCCGCCAGGCATGAAGGCCCGAGGCCGGTATGAGACGTTGCAGGGCAAAGGGTGTCGAAGTGGGGCGCGCATTCCCGTGGGCAAACGCTTGATCGAAGATCGGCACTATCAGCGCACTCGTTGCGGTTTCCAGCACGGCCACAACGATCATCGCGAAGGTAGCTGCAACGAAGGTGCCAGTGTGAGGCAGAAGGTATCCTAGAAGCCGCCGCAGATCGCTCATGTATGTGTGGCACTTGAATGCCACCGACTACCCGTCGGTGGCATCTCAGCGAAAGTAACCTCGTTCTCCGGCGTACCGGCCCCGCAATCTACTGACGCCAAACGTTTGACGTCAAGGCAGAGAGTATCCATACTAAGCTGAAAGCCCTAATGTTTAAAGTTCGAGTCGCGGCTGGCCTTAGCAAGCGGCGACTGCGCTATAATCGGATTGATTAGCGATCACAAGGAAAAATACTGTGGATCCCGAACCAGCGAAAGCAAATGCAAAGAAATTGATGATTGTCGACGATGATGCCGAGATGCGCACGCTCCTGGCGGAATACTTTCGGCGTCTCGGATATGAAGTTTCGGAAAAGGAAGGTGGGCAGGCGGCGCTCCAAGCAACCGTCACAGATCAGTTTGATTGTTTTATTCTCGATGTCGCCATGCCGGAAATGTCGGGCCTCGAGCTGCTGAAGAAGCTACGTGCCCGCGGCATTCATGCGCCCGCGCTCTTTCTTACCGCCCATGACTTGCTTGATGACAAGGTCGCGGGATTCGAGGCGGGAGCGGATGATTTTCTCGCGAAGCCTTTCAGCCCGCGCGAATTGGAAAAACGAGTCGAGGCCCTTCTGCGACGCGGACAGCTTTCGACGCAACCGGCAGGTGATGGAGAGCGCCTGGAGATAGGCGACCTCGTGGTTGACAAGCGGCGACACGAAGTCTCGCGAGCCGGAAGCAGAATCGATCTGACACCGCTTGAATTTCAGATATTAGAGTTGCTCGCCTCGGAGCCTGGCCGTGCCTGGTCGCGAAATGATCTGCTCGATCGTGTCTGGAGCACTGAGTACGAAGGCTATCAGCGAAATATCGATCCCCACATCAATCGTTTGCGAAAGAAGCTGGAAAACGATCCCAAGAATCCTCATTATGTGCTCACCGTTCGCGGGGTCGGGTACAAACTCAACGAGAATCCGTGAAGCC
>QHXE01000166.1 GCA_003222835.1 Acidobacteriota bacterium
TCAGGCTGTACATTTGCGACCTCTCGAAACCCGCACCGATCTGTTCGCGGATTAGCGGTACATCATCAACTTAGCTTCGCTTGATCTGGCCCTGCACTAAAGCGTCCCAACCTTTTTATTTCGCGAAGGAGGAGGAGAGATGATGGCTACTGCATTCGCACTAAAGAAACCACAAATCAAAACTGAATTACCTGGGCCAAAGGCCCGTAGCATAATCAAGGCCGACGCGCAGTTTGTTAACCCGGCGTATCCGCGCCCGGCATTCAAACTTGTCGCCGAACGCGCCGCCGGCGTCTGGGTCGAGGATGTTGACGGCAATCTTTTTCTCGATTGCAACGCCGGCGTCGCCGTGTGTTCGACCGGACACTGTCATCCCGAAGTCGTTGCTGCGATTCAGGAACAAGCCGCACAATTGATTCACATGTGCGGGACGGACTTTTACTATCGGCAGATGCCTGAGCTGGCCGAGAAACTTGACGAGATCGTTCCGGTCCCGCGACCGACGAAGACGCATTTTGCCAACAGCGGCACCGAAGCTGTCGAGACTGCTCTGAAGCTGGCGATGCACGCGACGGGACGCGAAAAATTCATCGCTTTCTTCGGCAGCTTTCATGGACGCACGTTGGGCTCGTTGTCGCTTACTTCGTCGAAGATTGCGCAGCGCATTGGATTCAAGCGGCAGGCGCTCGATGTGGTTCACGTTCCTTATCCAAATGAGTATCGCAATCCGTTCAGCGCTGAAGATTGCGGTGATGGTGGGGCGGCGCACGGCGCTTTGAATTGGATCGAGAATCGTTTATTCAAAACCACGACGCCTGCCGAAGAAGTGGCCGCCATCGTGATCGAACCAGTGCAAGGCGAAGGAGGATACGTCCCGGCGCCAAAAGGATTCCTCAGTGGCTTGCGTCGCATCTGTGACGAACATGGGATCTTGCTCATCGTCGATGAAGTTCAGAGTGGTATGGGCCGCACCGGAAAGATGTTTGCCTCGGACCATTACGATCTCAAGGCCGACATCGTATGCATCGCGAAAGGGATCGCGTCAGGCCTGCCGCTGGGAGCGTGTGTCTCGCGTGCAGACTTGATGGATTGGAAACCGGGCGCGCATGCGTCAACGTTTGGCGGAAATCCGGTGGCGATCGCCGCCGCATTGAAAACAATCGAACTGCTTGAGCACGAGTTGGTCGCAAACAGCGCTGAGGTCGGCGCTTACTTGAAGAGCGGCCTCGAAAAGCTGAAGGATAAGCACGACTGCATCGGCGACGTGCGCGGCATGGGTATGATGCTGGGAGTTGAGTTCGTCACGGATCGCTCGTCGAAGAAACCCGACGCCGAATTACGCGATCGAGTTGAGATGGCAAGTTTCGAACGTGGCCTGATCTTGCTCGGCGCCGGACCCAATTCAATCCGCTGGTCGCCACCGCTGATTTTAAATCGTGAGAACGTCGATGTCGCGTTGGAGATTTTTGACGACGCGATCGCCGCATCAACGTAGTCATGGCGGATCGTAGAAAACAGGTGTTAGAGTACCGACTCTAGTCGGGCTTTTCCTGGCGCTAAGAAAGACCCAACTAAAGTTGGTACTCTGACGCCTGCTAAAGGAGACATTAAATGTTTGAAGGCACAGTCATCTCAATCAACATCGCACCCGAGGCCGAAGCGCCGATGCAATCCGTCAGCGCAGTCCGCGCTGTTCCCGGTCAAGGTCTCGAAGGCGATCGCTATTTCGATCACAAAGGAACATTTTCAAAACCTCAGCCGGATCGCGAACTCACCTTAATCGAAGCCGAAGCGATCGAAGCACTAAGAAGCGAATTCCAAGTTGATTTCGGCCTGAGTGCCAGCCGCCGTAACATTGTCACGCGCGGTGTCCCGCTGAATCATCTGGTCGACAAGGAGTTTTGGATTGGCGACGTGAAAGCCCGTGGCCTCAGACTCTGCGAGCCCTGCGCGCATTTGCAGCGGCTTTCGCATCCGAAAGTTCTTCCGGGCCTGGTGCATCGCGGCGGTTTACGTGCACAGATTCTGACTGAAGGAATGATTCGCGTGGGTGAGATAGTAAAAGAAGCCTAACGGCTCGGAGTCTTGCTCGCACTGACTAAGCCAACAAGTTCTGCTTCCAAAGTTCCTTCACCTTGGTATCCGTCCGCAACCATTGATGGCAGCGAATTGAAAATCAGCGAAAGTTTGCTCCCGCCAGAACTGAACGCGCCGGACACTTTCAACCCGCTGTTCGGCGTATCAACCAACGAGCCGGCAGTCAACTTGTTAATCGTCAGATGGCCGTCAGTGTCGATGACTCCGGTCGTGAAGTCATCGAGCGAGCGTGGCTTTTTCGCTGAGTCAGAGTTGAAGACAGAGATGAAAAACGTCGCAAGATTACCTTCACGCACAAGAACCCTCAGATTTCCTGTGAGTCCGAACTGTTCGGTTGTCCCCGCGAAACCACCAGACATTTTGAATGTCCCGCTGGTAACGCGA
>QHXE01000167.1 GCA_003222835.1 Acidobacteriota bacterium
GACACGCAGTCTCCGTAAGTGCTTGATTCTATCGGTAGAGCAAAGGTGGCTCGAACCCCTGACCTCCGCATTACACTGAAACGACGGTCGGCACTGGTAAATCATTGAAACAATGAACGTTATTGGTGGAGCAGAGGGGAAGCCCTGACCGCCGCATTGCACCAAAACGAAGGTCAGCGACAGTAAATCATTGAAACGATGAGTGCTATTGGTGGAGCAGAGGGGGATCGAACCCCTGACCTCCGCATTGCGAACGCGGCGCTCTGCCAAACTGAGCTACTGCCCCATGCGGAAAAGATACTACAGTTTCAAGTTAGCCACAAAAGCGCGCTGTCGCTACTGAGCTACCCAGAGTCTCGCGACTTCGAACCGCGGCGCTCGCTGAGTGCGGTTTACTTCTCTCGTTCATTCTTCCATCACGCACGCTCATCCATTCATCGCCCAGCGTCATTGTGGAGTTAAGTCGAGCGCTTCGACGACCCGTGTAAATGCTATCTGCGCTCAACAACGTTAAGCTACTTCTCATGAAAGTTGCCGCTTACCAAGCTCCACTGCGCGCCACTAGCTCGATGGATGTCCTTTATCTGATTAGCGAACAGGTCGACTGGTGTGAATCGAACGGTGTAGAGATTTTATGTTGTCCAGAGGGCGTATTGGGAGGCCTGGCTGATTACGCTGGTCGGCCCATCGACATCGCGATCGATGTGGAGGCTGGTCAACTGCACGGGCTGCTGGCGCCACTTGCGAGTGACGAAGTCGGGACCATTCTCGGGTTCACGGAAATTGATCGACTGGGTCGACTCTACAACTCCGCAGCAGTCTTTCATAAAGGATCTGTCGTCGGTGTATATCGCAAGCTCTATCCGGCAATCAACAGGTCGATCTACGAGGCCGGGGAGAAGCTGCCTGTCTTCACGGTTGGCGGCCTGACTTTCGGAATCATAATTTGCAACGACTCGAACTATTACGAGCCAGCCAGAATCATGGCGGCTCAAGGCGCGACAGCTTTGTTTGTGCCCACGAACAATGGCCTGCCGCCGGCGAAAGCGGGGCCGGAATTGGTCGCCCAAGCAAGGAACGTTGACGTCGCTCGGGCGATCGAGAACAGCGTTTACGTGATCCGTGCCGATGTGGCAGGGCGTACTGAGAGCCTGGTGTCATACGGATCATCAGGGATCGTGTCGCCCGACGGCGTGGTGCTTCAGTCAGCACGGCAACTTGGCCCGGACCTCATCGTGGCTGAGATTGAAACTACATCTCCGGCAAAGAAACCTTCAACGAAGGATTGAGGCGTTTCACGGCCTCATCATGAATCGGAGTCGCCGAACAATTCGCTTACGGGCTTTATGAAATGCTATTTTCGGATTGTGACGGACGAGAAAATGCTGAAACTCATTAACGGTAGTCCAGAAGATATCGGCCGTGGAAAACTCGCCCAGCGTAATCGTCGTCGCATCGTATGCTGTATTAAGCGCTTCGCGTGTCGAGCGCAACTGGTCCCGCTGGCGTTCATCATCTGCGTTGTCACGCCTGCGGGCCGAAGCTCGCTTGATCGGAAGCTTTTTACGGTAGCTCTTGCACAAAAGCCCGCCACAGAGAAATCTGACGCACAGAACGGAGGACTGGACTACCACTATGCCGGACGGTAAGTTGGCCCGCGCGCGCCTCGATCTAACGCGCGTGAAATGAAGAGATCGTCTGGTCGTCGGCTGGCCCTGGGACGCTGGGCCTGCTGGGGCTTTCAGAAGTCGGGCTCAGTCACGGTAAGAGGAGTGACGCTGCGTTCTCGCAACCATGAAAACGATGAAGAGCCAGAGTGACATGTCTTTCCAAGACGCGGTGCGCGGATTAATGGCTGGAGACTTTTCCCGTCTTGCGCCGCTGTTTGATACTCCTTCCGATGGTTCGCCTTGTCCGGTCATTAAATGGTATGAAGGCAGCCTCTTCGCCCGTGAACCGAAGGCGCTGGCGGAGGCATTCACCTGCGCTTGTTTCAATGGCTGCACGCACGTCGTCGAGTATTTTCTCGCGAGGGGAGCCGATCCCAGCGGCGGGATCAATACCGGCCTGAATGCATTTCACTGGGCGGCGAATCGGGGACAGTTGAAGACCGTCGAGATTCTTATCCAGAACAAGTCTCCCCTTGAAACGCTGAACATGTACGGTGGAACGGTTTTGGGCTGCACTGTATGGTCAGCCGTTCACGAGCCAGGGCCAGATCGCATCCGGATCATCGAAGCTTTGCTCAACGCCGGGGCGAATGTCAGCGCGGCCGATTATCCATCGGGTGACGAACGTGTTGACGAGGTTCTCAGACGTCACGGAGCAACAAGATGACAACACCGCCTAACCATGCGCTGGCAGCGAACGTCGGCATCGCGCTCCGGTTCCAATCGCAGCGCCCGGTCAACGGACGATAGGTGCCGTTTTCGGAATCGGATTCAGCGCTTCAATCTTGAATACAAACGGTTTCGGTGACGCTGGAATAGACTTTAGTGCGGAGGGACGGCATAGCTTTTAGGCGATGCAGATGAAACTTACATTCAAAATCGTGCTCCTCATGGCAGTTTCCGTGGCGCTCAGTGCTGCTGTTTTGGCGCAAGAGTTAAGGCGATCGGGATTTCTGGCTGCCTTATGCAGCGAGCTACGTGACGCTGTTTGTCTCGCATCTCGGGCGAACCTTCTTTGGAGCGATTAAGGGGTCGATCTTAAACGTTCTCCCCGCTGCCTTGTTAGGTGTCGGTGTGGTAGCCGTTTCCCAACGGCTTTCCTGGTCAGCGAACCGCCGTTACCGGTTTCTATCAGTTCATCTGCTGCTGGCTGCTCTCTATGTAGTTTTATGGATGAATGCCGTGCCGTTTCTCAATGCGCTGGGCCAACTAATTCAGTATGGCTCCTGGAATTTCAGACGCGAGGGTTCATTTCAGGGCGGGTTCTTCACCGGCTTACTGATCTACGTCACCATCGCCGGCATCGTCTATGCGGTGCAGACAACCGAGCGGCTGCGCGCCGAAGAGGCCCGGGCCACACGGGCGGAGAGTCTTCACACTCGTGCTGAGCTCGAGGCGCTGCGCGCGCAACTCAATCCACATTTTCTGTTCAATACACTGCATTCACTGATGGCCCTGGTGAGACACGATCCACTCGCGGCGGAAGACGCATTGGAGAGATTAGCTTCACTATTACGGCACACGCTCATGACCATGAAAGATGCCGAAGACGTTGCCCTCTCAGACGAGCTGGACTTCGTTGAGAATTATTTGGCGCTGGAACATCTGCGCCTGGGCGAGCGCCTTCGATTTGAAAAGAATATCCAACCTGAGAGTCTCGGCTGCTACCTGCCGCCGTTTACGCTCCAGCCTTTAATCGAAAATTCGATCAGGCACGCAATTGCGATTCAACCGCGAGGCGGTTTTCTTCAGATTAAGACCGAGCGTCGCAACGGCATCTTGCGCCTCGAAGTATTGGACGATGGCCCAGGCGCAAATCCGGAAGATGTGGAAGCTTCAAAAGGAATTGGAGTAAGAACTGTGCGGCAGCGGCTGATGACCCGCTATGGAGAGCAAGCAAGCTTTCGTTTGCAGACCCAGCCGGGAAAGGGCTTTTCAGTTCACATCGAGATCCCGGCGAATGGATTGGTGACAGCATAAGATGGAAGCAGAACGCTCAATTCGCGCGCTGATCGTTGAGGACGAACCGCTGGCCAGGCAAACGATCAAGGACTTCGTCCAGGGTGAAGACTGGCTGAAAGTCGTAGGTGAAGCGGCGGACGGCGATAGCGCGATAACACTCATCGATGATTTGCGCCCCGATCTGGTTTTTCTGGATGTGAGAATGCCGGGTTTGACCGGCCTGCAAGTCTTGGAAAGTATCAAACATGATCCCGAAGTGGTCTTTACGACTGCTTATGACGATCATGCTGTCACTGCATTTGAATTGGAAGCGCTCGATTACATTCTCAAGCCTTTCGGACGTGAACGCTTCCGTCAGATGTTGACGCGAGTGAAGCTCCGCTTAGTTGACTCGAACGGAAAGCCTGAACCTTCGGTTTGCGAAAGAGCGCAGCGTGCGCTGGAAACAAAACCAGTCGAGCATCTGCTTCGCCTGTTCGTCCGGGATCGCCGTGGCCGGGTCGTGCACGTTCGGGTTGCTGAAGTCACGCGGCTGGTCGGGGCCGATGATTATGTAGAGCTGCATGTAAGCAACGCATCGTATCTGGTGAAGGTTACTCTGACTGAATTCGAAGCGCGGCTCGATCCGAAGCACTTTCGTCGCATACATCGATCGGCCATCGTCAATCTGGATCATGTAGTCTCGTGCAAACCAATCGATCGCCGCCTGCGTCTTAAACTGAGTGACGGTTCGGAAGTGATCGCGAGCCGCAGCGGTTCCCGGAATCTTCGGGATCTCTTCGTTTGATCCCGATTCACCATTGTAATGTCGTTACCGTAATAGAGGTTCGTGAATTTCAAGTCTTTCTGAATTGAGGAGGCCCAAGACGAATACGATTAGGACGATTTCACGATTCGGATCAATTGTCTGCCTGCTGAACGCAATGTTTTGGATATCAACAGCGCATGCTCAACAGGACGTATGGCCGAATTGGAGCAAAGCTCCTTTTGCGGTCTTGCTGGTAACGCCTGATGACGAATTTCTCATTCGCCATCCTAAGCCCTCGGGCGATTTTGCGAAGCTGGCCTACGACCCTCTGTTGAAATCAGACGTCTATTATCGCAAGCGAACCATGCCGACAAGTTTTCTGGCCACGTTTCCAATCAGCGGCAGCATGATTCCAACTATAGTTGTGGGCCAGGCTGAGCGCACCTGGGTCAAGACCTCGACGCCCTGGGTCATCACGCTGCTGCACGAACACTTTCACCAGTTGCAGGAAGCGCCGTCGAACTACTATGCAGAAGTGGCCGCATTGAATCTCGCGCACGGAGATCAGACCGGCATGTGGATGCTTAACTATGCTTTTCCTTATGACCGAAAGGAAGTGCAGGAACAGTTCGCTTT
>QHXE01000168.1 GCA_003222835.1 Acidobacteriota bacterium
GAAGCGCGCTCAACGAGCTCTGCCAGCCAGCGCCGCCTTGATGGTGATCGTGCTCGTTTGTGGGTGCTCCCCTTCGAGCCCGACTTCCCTTCCTCCGCCGGTGATTTCCGTCAGCCTGACGCCAGCGCAGCAGCAAACAATCCAGCAGAACCAGACGGTTGGTATTGTGGCAACCGTCCAGGGTTCCTCCAACAATGCGGTCACCTGGAGCCTCAGCGGGTCCGGCTTTCTCAGCAACCAATCAGCTACATCAGTAACTTCAGAACTCCTGACATGGGTTGTCGGTAACCTGTCCGCTTTTTGCTTCAAGACAGGAGGATGCGACCACATAACGCATTTGAAGCCGGGTGCCCGGGAATAACGTGTTCGTGTTGTTGAGTGTCTCGCAAAGGGCTTCGAGGACACGCGACCGATGTGGCGAACTGAGTGGGGCTAGCGTTATCCGAAGGTGGTCCTCCCCGGGCTCGATGTCCGCGGTATCCTGCAGCGCCATCTGAATGAAAGTACGCCCTTCATCTTCAACGCGGCTGTAATGGGGGCGAATCAGCTCAACCAGATCGCTCTCCGTCTGGTATGCGACCATTTTCAAAACGTTGGTTAGGTGTTTGCGTTCGGTAGAAAGTTTCACCATCTCCTGGCCCTTTTGGGCATCCGCAACTGTCACGCGAGCAGGAAGAGAGTCACGCCGAGCCTTGAGTTTCTTGATGTGGTTTGCAGCCTTGTCAATCTCCATGCGAATTTTCTCTTCGGCAATCTCAAAATCACGGTCTGTGGATGTACTTCCATGGATGTAATCGATTGCCGTTGCACCATAGCTTTCCCGTAGTTTCCTAAGATGAACACAGAAATTCGGGGTTTTGCGCTTTGTAGATTTCTCTACCCCGGAAAGAAACAGAATTACTTCTTGTTAGCCGATTATACGCTCCTAATCGTGTTGGCAGTTCGCAACAGATCCAGATCGAATGGTTGTCCGGTCCCTACCGGGTGAAGGGATCCCTCCCCAAAGAAGCGCACAATGAAGCTAAGACTGACAACTTACGGGCTGCTTCTCCGCTGAATGCACAACCAAGATTCCACGATGGAGTCACGAGCCCGCGAACTCACGAGGAGATAGAGGGCTGCAAGCAGGAGGAAAGGCGAACTGTACACACCTGGCATCCAGCGGTGAAAATAGATGGAACTGCCGATGTGAAGAGTGGCATTCAGCACTCCCACAAGAATGGCCAAGGGCCGAGAGACGGTTCGCAGCCAAGAGTCTCTACGAAAAGCGAAAGGGGAAAGGCAAAGCAGCAAGAAAATGCCTGTTATCAAGAGAGCGAGCCAAACCCCGAAGCTAAACGTTGGGAGTGGGAGAAATGGCAATCGAGCCCGAATGGACCGGACGCTCGGATTATAAGTTGACAAGAAGTCGTGCATCGCCTCGTCCGTGACATGGACCGCGACTGCAAGCGCAAACGTAACCCAGGCCATTCCGAAACGGTGATGGGTGTGAGATTTTCGATCCGTGCCTACTAGTGCGGATATTTGCTTAGTCCTCCACTCCTTCACTCGCCGACGAATAAACTACGGTTTACCTGTTGTTTGCGCCCTCTTCCACCATTGCTGCGGATCAGGGATTGGTAGCGACGAGTGTTGGTGAACAATCAGCCAGCCCGAATCTCGTCGCTCCAGTATCGCCGTGAGCCGCCATTCCGCTTCAGACCCAGCAATGTTGTGCGAATCCACTTGTTGGGCGTGCACGATGCCCGCTATCCAGGCAATGTCGCATCCCGCTTTCAAATGAGGATCGCGGATCTCCATGTGCCAAGTTTCTCCAGATTGACGTGCGGATTTGGTCTCGCGAGTGCGCTCCGCTGCACGCTCTTGAAAGGAAACGATCGTCCTGCTGTGAACGTAGGTCCATCACTCTTTGAATGACTTGGCGCACTTGTTGTTCAGATTCCTTAAGATCGCAGGTTCGCGATTGAGCGCTAGCCATTGTTGTGGCCATGCATAACATCACCAGCAGCCTTTTCATGTACTTTCCTTTCCCGCTCCGATCCCTCGCAAATTAAACCCGGAGATTTCTCTCGCTAGCGCCTCAGCCGAAATGTGCCTCTCTATGGGAGATTCCAGCCAGTGGTACACGGATTCGTGCACCGCTCCCACCCAGCACCTTGCGACCACTTTCGAATCTAGCTTCGGAAGAGAATCAGAAATGCTAATCAGGGCTTGTTCGACGCTCCTGCAATGGCTGGCAATGATAGAGCGACGAACCTTGGACAACCTTGGGCTCAACCCCGAGGACTCAACGATCAAGATGCGAGCCTCATCTGGATGTTCGGCCAAAAACAAAATGAACGTTTCCACGGCGAGCCTCATCTGAGAGACGGTGTCCCCACTGGCGCTGGCCATCGCCTTGTTCAGCGCACCAGCGATTTGCTCTCCAATGAACTCCAGGGCGCGGGCAAAGATGTCGTCCTTATTCTGAAAATAGAAGTAAAAAGCGCCTGTGGAACTCCCCGATTCGCGCACGATCCTCGGCACAGTCGTGGCGTGGTAGCCTTGCTTGCCGAACAAACGGATGGCTACCTGCAGCAGATTTGCTCGGTGCGCTTCCTTCCGTTTTGCCATCTTAGGAGTGGTGTGATAAGCCACGAAATACTTCCTCCAGTCCTTCGGAATATTTGAGGTAGCGCGGCTCGAACCCCAGCTCGTGCTTTTAGACGAGTATTAGAAAGCGCCTTAGGCGTGGTGATGAGCCGTACGGCATGTGCTGTCAAAATCGGCTCGCGTCCGGTGACTCGGCAAGCCAGCGTGCCGCACGTCGCATAGAGGTGGACCACCGTTTCCGGAAGAAATACGGGAGGCCGAGTTCCTAAAAGCCGAGCGACTCGAACCGAGAAATCGAGCCAAGTCGCTGGCACGTCGTCGGCCACGTTATAGACCGAAATGCCGGCCGGGGCACTCCGCACAACGCATGAGAATGCCTGGGCAACATCATCAACGTGCACGAAACGGAGTGGAACGTCCCCTGTCCCAGGCCAGGGACAGAAACCTCGTTTCAACCGTGCCGTCAGTTCAGTGATCAATCGGCTCTCTGAACCATAGACTTCCCCGATTCGGAGAATAACAACTCTGCAGTTGGAAATGTCTTTGGTCTTTTCCAGGAGAAGGCGTTCCACCTTGAGCTTGATCCGGCCATACGGAATCACCGGTTCAGTGGGTGCTTCCTCAGTGGCTGTGCCATGAACATCGCCGTATACTTCGGCAGCGCTGGCGAAGATCCAGTTTTTGATTCCCGCCGCAAGGCCGCAATGAATGACGTTGCGTGCCATAGCCAGGTCCGCATTTTGCAGCTCTTCGTCACCGGCACCGGCATAAGCTCCAGCAAGATGAAAAATCCAATCGGCTGGAGGCAGCTTGTCCATCGGGAGGCTCAGGTCGTGTTGGATCACGCTATGAACGGCATCGGGGTAGGGCTTTCGAACCATGGCGGTAACGCCATACCCGGCACTGTTGGCTGCGCACACTACGCGGCGTCCGATAAACCCGCCAGCGCCAGTGACGACAACGGAAGTCATCTACTTCACCTTGTAAGACCGCATCACGCTTACGCGCACGGTTTTCTCCCAATTTCCCGTTTCCTTCTCCAATGCTGCAAAGCGCTCTGGACCAAGGCGGCGTAGCAGCACATCGTAATGCGGAGGAATTCGACGCGTGTCCAAGGAGGCAAAGCTCTTCAGCTCGAAGAGCAGAACGAAATCGACATCCTGAACGGGAAGTGGTGCTTCCAGATAGGTGAAATTGGTGAACGCATCGCCCTTCTGAATGGCTTCGCGGATCGCAGGAAGCGTCTCTTTCTCGAACGACTCTCGCCACAGCTCCGCTGTTCCGGGCTTACATTGGATCTCCACCATGATTACCGCTGCGGATGCCGGGGGCTGTGACGTTTGAGCGGTGAGTGTTCCAGGAAGAATCAGGACCCAGCACAGAAAAAACAGGCAGAGAACCATAAAGCGGTTGCGACTACTACCATACTTGTTGTCGATCATCGTTAGCCTCCCGGTTTCAAGTATAGAATGACATATCATTCTATTTTTGTCAATAACAAAATTGGAGTCGATTGATGAAAGATTGCTTCGCTCCAAAGCTGACCCCAATAGCTAAGACAGATACGGCTTTGACACAGTGCTGACACAGCTCGGGACACCTGCTTTTTCGAGAAGAACTTTCGAAAGAAATGTATTTCCGAAGCTGAGCTGGGCTAACACGCCGAACGTCGTAAGTCACCAATTGCTGACATGATGCGGCAAGCGTGGTTGCTACGGTTGTGTCGACACGAATGCTGAGGCCACTGCGGGCCGTGGGCGTGGCGGCGTTCTGGAATTTCGTGGCGGCATTGACGTTTGGGACGACGGTGGCGAGGACGATGGGCAGTGGGCTAGTCGACTTGAGGCGAGTGGACCAAAGCGTTCTGCTGGTAGGCTTGCTGGGCGAGGCTGGACACATGTCGTTCTAAAGCGGACGACCTTGAACGAGAGAGCGTGAATCGAGCGTCTTACTCAAGATGAGCCTCGCAGCGTACCTAGGCCGGGTGTTGCCTGGCTCGCGCGGGGACACTCTCCAGCAAGAAGTTCAAGCCCTCTGCTGCGGTGGGATGCGTGAAAATCGCGTCGCGCAGGACAGTGTACGGCAATCCGCCCAACATTGCCGTCTGAACGGCCGCCATCATCTCGCTCACTTCGGCACCGAAGCCGGTGAATCCCAGGATGCGGTCGCTTTCGCCGCCCACCAGCATCTTCACAAATCCACGGGTTTCACCAAGAGTGACCGCTCGCAGCACCCCGGTCATGGGTATCTTCGCCAGCCGGTATGCGGTGCCCCTTTTCTTCGCTTCCGTTTCGTTCAGGCCGACTCGCGCCAGCTCGGGATCAGTGAACATGCAGAAGGGTATGAGTCGGTCGCGCGTTGTGCGGCTGCTGCCGTTCAGGTTATCGCGGACCACGCGGAAATCGTCAAACGCGACGTGTGTGAACTGCGGGCTGCCTGCGCAATCGCCCATCGCCCAGACGCCCGGTGAGGTTGTCTCCAATCGTTCGTTCACCTTGATGTACCCGCGTGTGTCCAGTTCGACTCCTGCTTTTTCCAGACCAAGCCCCTGCGTGTTCGGTGTTCGGCCGGTAGCGACGAGCAAATCGGTTCCCTCGATCGTTTGCTCGCCATGGCCGTTCTCAACGGCGATACGGACATTCTGACCTGAGAGTCCCTCCACTTGGCTCACCTGCGTGTCGAGCAGCACTTTTATTCCCTCGCTCGTGAAGTTCTCCAGAAGTGCTTGGGCAACGTCGGGATCTTCAGCGGCGGCGAGTTGAGGGCCACGTTCGATCACGGTTACTGCAGAGCCGAAACGGCGCAGGGCCTGCGCCAATTCAAGACCCACGTACCCTCCGCCAAGTACGATTACGTGTTCCGGCAAGCGGTTCAGATCGAGAGCTTCCACATGAGTCATCGGTTTTGCAGCCGGAAGGCCGAGAATGTCGGGGATCGTCGAGCGCGATCCCAGGTCGAGAAACACCCGATCA
>QHXE01000169.1:0-584 GCA_003222835.1 Acidobacteriota bacterium
GTTCAATCGATACTTCGTCAATCATCCGCAGTTGCGGGCGCAGGTTTTGCCGGTCGGTGATGGGTTAGGTTACGGAGTGAAGGTCTCGTGAGTTTTGCCGGCTCCGGAGGAGCCGGATGTTTATAGTTCAAAACCCTGTCATCAAGTTCCAAGCTCCGTTGGGAGGAGCGAAATATTATTGCGCTCCTAAAGGAGCTGCGAACCATTCAAATCATTGCCATGCTATAAACATTCCGCGCCTAAACGGCGCTGAAATCCGGTGGTAATTTCTCAGACGGCTGAATCCTTTTACGAAATCTCAAACGTGATTGCTCGCGGCGGCGTCATCGCTTTCCGCACCGACACCTTCTATGGTCCTCTTACACTAATTGGAAATGCTAAGGGCGAAGTTCCCGACGAAATCACTGCCGGCACAGAAACGGTTGGCATCCGCTGGCCCGGCGATGATAGAGTGCGCGCGCTAATTGAAACGTGCGGTGGTGCTCTGACAGCTACCAGCGCGAATCCTTCGCACGAAGCGCCGGCGAAAACTTCCGAGGACGTTCGCGCGTACTTTGGCGATGAGATCGATTTGATCGTTGATG
>QHXE01000169.1:709-4292 GCA_003222835.1 Acidobacteriota bacterium
TACTTATGGGATCAATCGAGGATCGAAGACATCCGCGCGTCAACGTGGAATTCTTTGCCGACTGGGGCTGGGGGCCTGAGTGCGAATACTACGATAAGGTGACGAGTCTCAGCATCAGCGGATGCTTTCTCGCCACTAAGCGGGAACTAAATTCCGGCCAGGAGATCTACATTAGGTTAACTGGGGAAGTCGCGGGCACGATCAATCTGAAAGGCGCAGTGCGATATCTGCTTCGGGTGATGGAAGGAGCGCCGCCGGCGGGAGCAGGTATCGAATTTATTAATGTTTCGCCTGACACCAAGAATAAGATTCAGACCGTTATGAACAGTTATCGGTAGCAACCTTTCAAGTAAGGAAGGGTGGCTTGCCCCCGCTCTCTCCTTTATAGATAACAAGAAGAAAACCAGCGGGGGCAAGCCACCCTTCCTTACCTTAGAGTTTCCCAACGGCCTCTCATTTCCCTATCGTCAAATCCTTCACGAATCCCCAATCACCGCTGGCGTTCACGTGAATATTGCCGACGCTCTTTTTGGCGATGACCATGTTCGCTTGATACCAAAGTGGAAATATCGGAACGTCTCGGCTGACGATGTCCTGGGCCCTCGCGTACAACGGCCCGGCCTTCGCGTGATCGTAAGTGTTCGCGGCCTCCTCGAGAATCGCATCCAGCTCCGGATTGCTGTAACGGCTGCGATTGCGCGCCGCTCGCGTCTCGGTGGGAATCTCTGACGTAGCGAACAGGTCTCGATAGAAGATAGGATCCTGATTGCCGCCGACCCACTGTCCGTAAGTCATTTGGAATTGTCCGCGGCGCAAGAATTCAAAGAGGACGTTGAGTTCTGAGGTCTCGATTGAAACCGGAATCCCGACTTCCTTCAAATAGTTGTAAATAACGCCGGCATATTGTCGCGCTGAACCGCTGCTGCCGGAGATTCGAAACAGTATCGGCTTGGCAAAACGCATTTGCGGCCCGTCGCCATCGGGGTCACGAAAGCCGGCATCGTCAAGCAACTTCTTCGCCGTCGCCGGATCGTAGTGATAGGTCTGGCCCGGCGTGTATGCCCAAGACGCTTCGGGCAGAATCGAGTGCGCGATCTTTCCCTGGCCCTGCAACAGATCGCGGATCATGCTTTCTCGGTCGATCGCGTAGGCAATCGCCTGTCGCACCTTCACATTATCCAGCGGCGGCTCCTTCGTGTTGAAAGTCAGAAGATTCAAGTTCGATCCTTCGAACTGATGGACGGTCAGGCCAGGATTTGATCCGAGTCCTTTGATTGCATCCGGGGACAAACTTGTCGGCAGCGGCGCAATGTCGACGCGCCCGCTCTGCAACTCGGCCTGCAACGCGTTCGAATCGCTGATCACCCGAACTCGCAACCCAGGAATCTGCGAGGGGCCATCCCAGTAATTCGGATTGACTTCCATCTCGACGACTTGTTGAGATTGATCGTAAGTCTTGAACTTAAACGGTCCGGTGCCGAGCGGATGCGTCTTTTGCGATTCGTAACTGTCTTTCGGAATGATCGCGATCGCAACGAGGTTCGGCAGCAGGCCCGTCCAGGGATTGTTCAAGCGAATGATCAGAGTGTGTGCATCGGGAGCTTCGACGGTATTCACATAGGCTTTCTTGTTTGCGCCTGAGCCTTCGAAGAAGCTGGCAGTCTTGGCGAAGGTAGAAGCGAGCACGGTGTCGAGCGTATATTTCGCGTCCGCAGAAGTGAACGTTCGTCCATCATGAAACGACACGCCGTCGCGCAGCGTGAACGTGAATGTCAGGCCATCCTCGGACCGTTGAATGTTTGAGGCTAGTTCCGGAACATAATCGAACTTCTCGTCCTTTTTTACCAGTGAATTGAACATCAAGGTCCGTACGCGTTCGCTGGCGGCATCCACCGAAGGCGATCCGATCGGATCGATTGTCTTCACGTTATCAGAGAGCGCGATGACAAAAACGCCGCTGCGGCGCCGGCACGCGGTAGGCAATAGCATCGCCAACAAAACGGCGGTTAGGGCGAGACCCTTCAGTAAACTCGAGCTATGGCACATTCGACTCTCCCGGATAGCGATATTCCAGTCTGACGTTGAGTTCTTTTACGTCGTTAGCAAGTTGCTGGAAGCGATCCATGTCCAAGGGCAAGGGTGGTTGGGCCAGGGCTTTGGTCGCGGCAATGCGTTTAAGCGAAGCATTGATTCGCTTTTCGCTAATCTTACCCGCGCGTGCGGCAGCTAACAGGGCGCGATATCCGCGGCGAATCGTCTCCGGCGTCGCGCAAATCAATAGCATGTCTTCGCCGGCGTTGAAGGCCCGCACTACCGCGTCTTCGATTTCGCAATGTTTCGCAATCGCTCCCATTTCAAGATCGTCAGTGATGACTAGATGCTTGTAACCCAGCTCCTGTCGCAAGAGGTTCGTAACGATGCTCGGGCTGATCGAAGCCGGTTCGACCAATCCGCCGGTGGTTCCTTTCTTGATATCGATGTTGGGAAAACCGCCGTGGCTTACCATGACAACGCGCACGCGATCGTCAGCGCGCTGAAATAGTTCGATATAGGGGGCCAAGTCCTGCGCCAGCAAATCATCGCGCGAAAGCGGCACCATCGGCATTTCGATGTGCGAATCGACGGCGCCGGCGCCGATACCGGGAAAGTGTTTCAAACAACCGATGCAGCCGGCGCCCTGCAATCCGCGCATGTAAACCGTCGTGTAGCCGAGGACTTCGCCGGGCGAACGTCCAAAGGAACGCGAGTACAAACCATTGGTGAGTTGGCTCCGCTCCTCAGTGATGATCGACATCACAGGCGCGAAGTTAATATTAAACCCGAGCATGCGCAGCAATCCGCCGGTAATCTTTCCGAGTGTTCGCGCGCCTGCCAGGTCGCCATGTTGTCGAATGGCCCGCGCGGAAGGCATCGGCGGAAAAATCAATCGCATGCGATCGACGAGGCCGCCTTCCTGATCGACTCCACAGAGCGGAACCACGGGCAACATTGCGCGTACACCGTCGAGCAACTGTCGAACCTGTTCAGGGGCTTGAACATTGCGCCCAAATAGGATCACGCCGCCAGGTTTGATCTCTTCGATTAGAGAGCGCGCAACTTCGTCCAATTCGGCGCCGGGAAGACCAATAAATAAGAACTGTCCGATACGTTGTTCGAGGGGAAGAGACTGAAGAGAATCTGATGGCATTGTTTCCTTGGGGGCACTGCGTAACTTGGCCGAACCGGACAGTCGCAAGCTTACGATACAGAATGGCGGCAAGACAAATGAACTCTACAAATCAGATGTCCGTTTGGTTCCAAATACTTGGCACGGCCGCGCATCAACGTTATGCTTGAAACAACGAATCAAGCTCTGTTAGGAGGAACCATGGCCTTGCTCGAAACTGCTTTGACTGTTGACCAGATTCTGGAGGGCATGAGACACCTTTCAGTTGACGAACAGCGGACACTTGCTGCTGCAGTGCTGGCCGATCGCAAACTGGAGCCTTTCGTAGAAGAATTGGAGGATTGCTTAGCCTGTGAAGAGGCCGCCAGGGAGGGACCAGCGCATTCATTCACCGCGGGGGAATTGTCCCGGCAATGA
>QHXE01000170.1 GCA_003222835.1 Acidobacteriota bacterium
AGTCTTCTGGGCCACGGCGCGGGGATGGCAGTTATGGCTGCGGGGCGGGTCACTGAGAACTTTTGATCTGGGGCCCCACGCGCTGCTGCTGCCGGGCGCCACCCGGACAAGCTTCGTCCGCGTAATCGCCGTAATTCTTTTGCTTGGTTTTGCTACCTGGGTTTTTCTGGGCAACTACGATATTACTGAAAGGCCTGATCATCGCAGCTCTGCTCAATGCCGGTCCTTGCAAGCCTCCGCCGCCCTTCCCAGGAGGAATTCGGATGGTCTCCTTCGAGGCCCCAGCCGAAAATCCCAGCGACCAAAGCCCAGTGGACGGCGTCGCTGACAGCGGCCAGAAGCTTTCGCAGGTAGGTTCGGGAAATGGCAACATGGACACTTTTGAAGGCTACACGCAGGGGCCCTATGGCATCGACGACCATCCCCTCGCTAGGGACAACGCGAACTGGCAAGTCACTTGGAACTTTGCCACCATATTCTCCCCAGCTCCCTGTAACGTAGGACAGCAAACACATTTCGTTCCACTGGGGGGTGCAGAATTCGACGAGACATGCCGCGTCTAGTTGCTTCGATGCTGGCGATTCTGGGAGAATTAGCCGCGTTTTTGGCGGGCGGTTGCTCTTGGGGACATGTTCGGGACCGCGAGAGAATTCTCTTTTCGACTATTGGCACACGCCTGTTTCAGGACTATGTTTTTTCGATACGCCCCAATGGGAGTGGGCTGAAAGCTGTTTTAAAGCCCGAGCCCAATCGCAGTTATATGTTCGCTTCCGCTAATTCGATGTCCGGGCCAATGCTCGTCACCGTCCATGAACTGGCTCCGGGGAACGATAAAGTCGAAGATCACTTGTACTTCTGGAGTCCCGATGTAGATAATTGGCAGCGTGTATTACCTGGGTCAGCACCGCAAGGTCCCGGAATTCTCTCTCCCGATGGAAACTCGGCTGTCTATTGCGCACGTAGCGTCGGAAGTCCGCCGGAAACAAGTCTTCGGGTCGTAGATTTACGCACTGGTGAATCTCGTGAACTCGTCGCGGCAGATAGCTTTAAGGGTCTCTATCTTCCTTCTTGGGGAGTCTTGGGCAAGATCGCCTTCATCCGTACTTTCCGATCAGGCGGCCTGAGGACTGAGCTTTTGGAGATGCCGTCACACGGCGGCGAGCAGACAGTATTGGTTCCACCTGAGGATGGAGCCATGTCGGCTGCGTATTCCCCTGATGGCCGAGAAATCGTGGTATGGATGAAAGAGGGGCTTGAAATTGTCGCCCTTGACAGTGGCGACCGCAGAGTTGTACTTAAGCGGGCCTCCATCGGGTCGGACTACTCCTTTCGCTCATGGGGAATGGGGGGTTTAGCATGGTCAGAAGAGGGGCAAATTGCCTTGTCGCTCCTGAAGAAGAAAACGGGAGAGAGCGAACTCTGGATCGTAAACGCGGACGGCTCGAACCCCAAGAGAATCTATGCAACCACAGCGGGGCAAATTCTGGTGAGTCAATTTATTCAATAAAGCCTCGAACTTTATCCTTTCTCCAGATTTGGCTCTAGTGAGTGCCGAAAAACCGACCACAGATCGATCTCTCTGACACTCCAAACATTTTCCTGTCAAGGCACGCCAGAATCGAAAAGACCGACAGAATTAGAATCGGTCCAGCCAGGAAATTCAAATTGCGCTGCTCAGACGCCATGGCCCTGAGGTGGGTACCCCTTCTCCTGGGAGCGATCACTTTCACTTCAGGGACGGCAGGGGCGCAAGATATTGTACCTAGGATCGAGGTCGGTCCTCAGGTTACTCAATTATATGTTCCAGCGAGAACAGTTGGGTCCGTCACTTACCAGCCTGCGGTCGGAGCCATATGTTCGGTCAAGATCAAGGGAAACCTCGTCGGATTCGATTCGTCGTTTAGTTTTACACCCAAGACCCCAAACGAATCCACTGCTTTTGCCGGAGGACGCTTGACGCAGGCATTCTTCGGTATCCGCGTAGGCATCTCGAAGGGCAGACTCCATCTGTATGCGAAGGTCCGCCCCGGATTTGCTAGCTTCGGCAACGTAATCCTACAAGTTACTCCGCCGCCAGCATTCAGCTTCCAGCTTGGCAGACTGACAGAACCCGCCCTTGATGCTGGGGGGATAGTCATGATCACAATATCGCGGCGATTTGCAGTCAGATATGATGTGGGAGATACGCTCATTTTCTATGAGGCAAAGGTGTTATTTCCAGGACAACCACAGGTTCCGTCCAGGGCGACTAACAATCTACAGTTTGCGAGCAGCTTTCTCTTCCGTTTCTAGGTGGGAAAAATGCGCAAGGGGATTCTGTTCTTTGTGTTTTCGCTATTGCTTTCGCGTTACGGTATTTGGCACCGTTGGGGCGCTTCCGGTTAACATGGACCTCTCACGGAGCCACCGGTGTAGTGCATCTGAACGTGGTGGCATTTTGGCTTGTCCTGGTGGTGGGAGGCATCGTGATTCTGGTCAAGCTGAGGAGGTAACGATGAGAGTATTTTTGAAGTCCAAACTGTTATGGGCGCTTCCTATTCTTGCCGTTGCTTGTTACTACGCGGCGAAGCACACGGCCATTGAACTCAAGGCGTACGCGCAAGTGTAAGCTACTCCCTTCGTGCTGGAGACATATTCCTATTCGTATTCTTCTGGCGACCTCCTCGAAAAGCGGGTCACAGCACGGCGCTCCGATGGCTCGACCTCCGAGGTGTTTACGATGGGACCGCATTTGAAACTATCCGCAAGAACGGTGACCTCCGTGAGCGGACCGCGGCTCAACGTCCTTGATTTCGTTTCATTGACGAAGTGGAATACGAAGTCGTCCGAGTTGGCGGCATTGAAGGACCGCCTCATGACCCCCCCTCCCGATTGTCTCTACCGACCGTTCAAACTCATCCGGTATGACAACCTGCTGGGCGAGCAGGTTGTGGTGGTCGAAGCGGTATATCCGCAACTGGTTGGGCGTGACTATTTGTGGCTTGCTCCCCGCCTAGGTTGTGAATCCATGAAGTTCCGCTTTGAAACGCCGCAGCCTGACGGCTCTTACAAACTAATCGCGGAGTCAAAGCCAATCTCCCTAAGGCTTGGACAACCTGACCCCCGTTTTTTTGACCCTGCATCCAGGGGCACAAAACAATAAGATCGGGCCTCATCGGTAAACAAAAAAGGGCGGATGGCGTCCCCGCCTTTTTTATTAGGAGGCGAACAATGTGGATCGTGAAAGGCGTATTGGTCGGCCCACTGTTCTTCATCGTCGGCTGGATTGCGTATTTCGGGATTCGTATAGCTATTGCATTCCATCAGGCTACACAGATGGCTAAGGCTGGCGTTCGGCAACAGGGAGGGACGATGTATTATCGTCCGTGGTCTCAATTAATCAGCCATAATCCCATTCTCTGGATCACGCTTTTGACGGCCATTGCGATTGGATTGTGGATTATGAGACCACGAGCGCCCCACCCGGTTTTATAGGAGGCGAACCATGTGGAAAGGCGTACTACTTGGGATTTTGCTCTTCATTGTCGGCGGAATTTCGTATGCAGGGATTCGCGTGGGCATTGTGTTGTATCGGCTCGGACAACAAGTTAAAACAGGCACCATTACACGCGGTGATGGTGGCGCACAATGGGACATTCGAATATGGCTTGGGCTATTGCACAGTCCCGTATTTTTGGGTTGTGTTCCTG
>QHXE01000171.1 GCA_003222835.1 Acidobacteriota bacterium
GTCTCTGCGGAGTACTGGAGTTTGCGCTGGCCGCCAACCCGACTAATAGATTCTCGGCACACTCTTATTAGCTCTTCAGCGAAACAACAAGTACACTTCACTTCATGACGGCGAAACGCTTGCCCAAGAGATGGAAAGTCCGTCGCCCTGACGAGACTCGTGCGACGGAATTGGCTGCCGCGCTCCGCGTGTCGCCCATCGTCGCCGGGTTGCTGGTTGCGCGCGGCCATCATGACCTTGGCTCGGCGCAATCGTTTCTAAAACCCAGCCTCGATCAACTTCACGATCCTTTTCTGATGCGTGGGATGTCTGGCGCGGTAGCACGTCTTCTCAGGGCCATCGATAATCAAGATCCGATCCTGATTTACGGCGATTACGATGTTGATGGGACCACCGGAACGGCGGTGCTCTTACGCGCCTTCAGAATGTTGGGAGCAACCGCCGGTTATCACGTGCCCCATCGCTTTACTGAAGGTTATGGCATTCACCAAGCGGCGCTGGAGAAAGCCGCGAGCGAAGGCTACAAATTGGTGGTCAGCGTCGACTGTGGGATACGCGCGCATGAGCCTTTGCACTGGGCGCGTGCGAATGGGCTCGACGTAATCATCACGGATCACCATCTTCCCGATGACGACGAAGGATCGCCGCCCGCCCTCGCGGTGCTGAATCCAAACCAGCACGGGTGCGATTATCCGGATAAGAATCTTGCCGGCGTGGGCGTCGCTTTCAAACTGGTTCACGCGTTATTTCGTGAGCGGGGAAAAGAATCAGTCGTTCCCGGCTTTCTGAAAATGGTGGCAATCGGAACGGTCGCCGACGTCGCGAAACTGATTGGCGAGAATCGCGCGATTGTGGCGTTGGGACTCTCTGATCTGCCGCGCGCCGTGAATCCGGGTTTGCGCGCCCTGATCGATATCGCCGGGTGTGGCGATGGCGCGGAGATGAGCGCTTACGATCTTGGCTTTCGCATTGGGCCCAGAATCAACGCGGCGGGCCGTATGGATGCGGCGAGCGCAGTAGTCGAACTCTTCAGTGCCAGCGACAAGGAAGATGCACGACGATTGGCAGAGCATCTCGACACGCGCAATCGCGAGCGCATGGAAGCGCAACGTGAGATATTTAATCGCGCAATCGAAGAGTTTGAAACCACTGGCCCAGACTTAGGTCTATGCTACGCGGCGGTGATCGCCGGCGACGGTTGGCATCGCGGCGTGATTGGATTGGCCGCATCAAAAATTGCGGAGCGCTTGCATCGCCCCTGCGTGGTTATCTCGTTCGATGGCGACGTCGGCCACGGTTCGGCGCGCAGCATCGAAGCCTATCATCTGTTCGACGGGCTGACGACGTGCCGCGATCTGCTGGACAAATTCGGCGGTCATTCGCACGCTGCCGGTCTGGCGATTCGACGCGAATGCATTCCTGAGTTCCGCCGCCGCTTGAATGAACACGCAGCCTCGTGTTTGACTGAAGAAGATTTGACGCCTGGGCTTAACATCGACGCGGAAGTTTCGGCGCGCGCTCTAGGTTTTCAGCTTTCGCAGGAGTTGCGTGCCCTGGAGCCATTTGGCGCCGGTAATCCGCGGCCGTTATTTGTGACGCGCGGCCTCCGCGTATTGAGCGAACCGCGGATAATTAAAGCGCAGCATCTAAAGCTGCGCGTAGCCGGCGACGACAATCGGCCATTTGAAGCAATCTGGTGGCGCGGAGTTGAAGAGACGGAGCAAACGCCCGCAGTGAATCAGCGCATCGATCTCGCGTATGAACTGGAAGCTAATCGGTGGAATGGCAATATCAAATTGCAGTTGAATGTGAAGGACATTAAGAGCAGTGAATGATGAGTGGTTTACGCCCTCTCCCTTTTGGGAGAGGGTCGGGGTGAGGGCTATAGTAGCGACCAATGACGAAGAAAAAATAATTACCACTTATTTTTGCCCAGTACGACCCTCACCCCAGCCCTCTCCCAAAGGGAGATTGGCTGCGGCGCATACGCGGGAATTCTGCGCGAAAGATTCTTGCCTGGTTGCGCAGCGAAGGACATTTGAGTTCGCTTAAGAAACTTGCTCTGGTACATCCTCAAAAGCGACAGCACACTCATTCCGTTTGGCAAAAGGATCCTTCAGTAATTGATTTGTGGGGTCACAAATTCGTCCGACAAAAGTTAAACTATCTGCATTTGAATCCAGTCCGCGCAGGATTGTGTCAGCATCCCGCGGAGTGGAAGTGGTCGAGTTATAGAGCATACCTGCCGCATCAGCCGGGCGAAGTGCCGATAGAAGTCGATTGGCGTGCGTATTGGAAAGAGGAAGAGTTCGAAACTGGCAAACAGGCGGGCGGTAGCCCGCCTCTAAACGTGGTGGTAGTTGGGTAATGCAAGTCGTAACTCGAAGAAAACGAACCAGCGCCGTTGACCTGCGGGCGAGAGTTCCAGCGATCGCGCGCGGTTTGGCGCTGTTTCTTTTGATCGGTGGCGTGATTTTTGTCGGCATCTCTTATTACAAGATGCGCCACAACACGCCCTTTCGCATGAAGTCTGAAACGCCCGCGCTCTCGAAAGAGATTACCGGCATCATCGAAGGCTATGAGCGACGCATGACCAAAGGCGATCGTTTGTATCTATGGTTGCGTGCGGCGCGCGACGTTTCTTATGCGGACGGCCATCATGAACTGGAACAGGTGAATCTTCAGGTGTTTCCGCCGAGCGGTGACAAGCCAGATCAGATCATTTCAGATCGGGCCATTTATGACGAGAAGAATGGGGCAGGACAATTCACCGGCAACGTGCAGATCGAAACTCACGAAGCTTTGAAAGTGAAAACCGATTCGCTTGTCTATCATCAGGATAACGAAGTCGCCGAGACATCGTCGCCGATCACCTTCGAGCGTGAAAACGTTTCGGGCAAAGCGACCGGAGCGCTGGTCGACGATAAGAACAAGCGGCTTGAGTTGCGCAACGACGTCGAAGTCACCGTAGCGCCCGAAGCGTTCAAAGATCCGAATAAAAAAGATACCAAACCATTGAAAGGCGCCCGCGCGAAGCCGGTCACAATTCATTCGGCGCAGGCGGTCTTCGAACAGACTTCGATGCGCCTGACTTTCTCGGGCGGCGCGACGGCGGAACAGGACCAGGACGTCATGAGCGGCGACACGCTCACCGCGATTCTCAACGATAAGAACAAGCTGGAAAAGATCGAGATGCGCGGCAACTCGTATCTACGTTCGATGGACGAAGGACACGCGGCCGAAGCGCATTCCGTCGATATGGATTTTTCTTTCGATAGCGATCAGCGTTTACAGCGCGCTTACGGCGCGCGCGACATTCGCGCGCAAACGCTCAACGCCGATTCGGATATGCAACTCAGCGGCGCTAGTGCGCTCAACATCGACTTTCAAGCACTGGGCGATCGCAGTCTCTTGAAAGAGATGCGCACTGAAGGCCGCTCGGTCGTAACGCTGTCCGCTCCAAAATCGAAAGCCAACGATCCGCGCGCCGCCAGTAAGCGTTTGACTGCCGATTCGATCAAGATGACCTGGCGCTCAACCGGCAAAGATCTCGAAAAGGCCGAAGCCGTCGGCAATGGTGAATTGTACGTCGAGCCGGTGCAGCAAACTGCGAAGGCGGATCGCAAGACGCTGACCGCGCCGCGTTTCGATTGTGATTTCTTCGAGAGTGGAAACATTGCGCGCAACTGTACGGCCACTGGTGGCGCGAAAGCCGTTTTCGATCCCTTTCACCCGAGCGCTAAACGCGGAGCGCGCACCTTGACCTCGCAAAAGATGGCGGCACTTTTTGTCCGCGAAACGCAGGATGTCGACAGAGTCGATGCCACGGGCGAGGCGAAGTTCAATGAAATGGATCGCAACGGCCTCGCCAACAGCTTGGCTTACACCGTGACGGATGAAACCGTGCGGCTGCGTGGTGGCGAATGCGACCGATATCTCCTACTGCCGCGGCAAAGTGCAGACGACCTACTACAGCCAGGAACAGACCAACGGCGCGGCGCCATTTCGCAAAGTGAAGAGCCCGGTTTATCTGCTCGCCGATCGGGCGGAGGTTAATCACGATTCGGGCGTGGCTATCTACACCGGCAACTCACGCATGTGGCAAGACGACAACTTCGTGCGCGCCGACACGATTACTTTGTTTCGCGAAGAGAAGCGGATGGACGCGCGCGGCCACGTGCAAAGCGCCCTTTATCAGGCGAAACAGAAAACTGGAAATTCGACGGCCGTGGTCCCGGTGTTTGCAACGGCTGAATTCATGCGCTATTCCGATCCCGATCGCCTGCTGCACTACGAAACCAACGTCGACATCAAACAGGGAACCGATCGCATGACTTCAGGAGTTGCCGACGTTTATTTGCAAAAAGACGTGAACGAAGTCGAGCGCACAATCGCGCAGCACAACGTCGTAATAATTCAACCCGGCAAACGCGGAGCCGGAGACTGGTGCCAATACACAAACGCCGATGAAGTCGCGGTCCTCAAAGGCAATCCCGCGCACGTCGAAGACGTCGAGCAAGGAACCACCGACGGCAATCGCCTGACGATGTACCGTCGCGAGAATCGTGTCGTCGTGGACGATAATCGCGGCGAACAATCGCCCGGGCGCGTGCGTTCGACTCACAAGGTGAACAAAAATCCTTAAGACTCAATACAAGTTTGTCCACGCCCTGTCCTATGCCAACCGGTATGGCGACAGGTGACGAATCGCTTGACGAGTTTGGTAAAAAGTTGCACATAGTCCGACGGGAAATGAAATACAAAATCCCCTATACGCGAAGAGTGTGCCCTATTCTGCCGTTTGCAATCTTGCTCTGTGTAACCGTATTTGGTTCGGTTTCTTCCGGCCAGGACAAACAAACCAAAGGCCCCGAACCTTCAGGGGTTGAGCTTCTTAAACTAAGCGGTAGCAAACCCAATCTAACTTTTACAGGAGAAGGAATAACCTCGATCAAGACCAGCGATCTTTTTAAGATCGGAATGACCCGGGTTAAGCCGTTCGACAGGAGCTTCAAGATTGAGCTTCCGGTTGGCTACACGCTCTTCAACAACCTCGCCTACATGATCGATTCAGACGCTGTATTCTCGGGCCCAAACGATTTTACGTTCAAAGTTCCCTCGGCAACCACGACCCATGTATTTGAAAAGCTTCATATTTTGTATGCCGGTGAAAACGAAGCTGAACCAGAACAACCTCGGTGGATCGATGCCACAGTCGAACCGCCCTTCCAAGAGTACTGGGAGCGTTATCTACCCAAAGCTGAGTTTGAGAAACGGCTTGCCGATTTTTCGACCCG
>QHXE01000172.1 GCA_003222835.1 Acidobacteriota bacterium
TGCGATTGTCGAAAGTTAGGCGCTTCGGTTCGCCGCCGGTGGCCGGCATGATGTAGATCTCAACGTCACGACTTGAAGCCCCCCGAACGAAAGCCAGAACCTTTCCGTCAGGGGAGAATGCCGGAGTCGAATCACCAAGGAATCCCGCGGGTGGTGTTGTGATCTGGCGCGCTTCAAGACTTTCACGCGAGAGCAAGAAAATGCTATTGGGTTCCCGAGGCGAGCGTTGTCCTGAGAAGGCCAGATATTTCCCATCCGGAGACCAGGAAAGCCCGTTGCCATAGTCATACAGCAAGAGAAATGCTGAGGTCCCCGAGTACAACTTGCGTTCAGGCCCGCCCAGGGCCGGAACTACGAAGATGCTGACGTCGGATCCTGACTGCCGGACAAACGCGATCTCACGACCATCGGGCGACCAGGCCGGAAAGAGGTCATCAGCCGGGTTAGACGTGAGCCGTAACGGTGGCGTTCCGGTGTTAACCAACTTGACGTAGATATCGAAGTTGTCACGCTTTTCGCCGTTCCATGCAAAGGCGATCTGGTTGCCGTCGGGCGAAAAAGTGGGTTGCAGTTCACGTCCGGGGAATGTGGTGAAAGGTACGACCTTCGCCGCCGGTAGCACTACGTGGGGCTGTTTTCGGCCAACGAACTTGTACAAAGCGAGAGCGATAGCCGCGATTATTATCACCGCCAGCGAGAGAGCGAATAGCCGGCTTCGCTGGCTTCGTGTTGTCCGGTCTGAAAGTTCAGGCTTAATCGATCTTCCTCGCGTAGTCTGAGTGTCCAATTCATGTCTTACATCTTTCAGATCACCGAGTAACTCCCTGGCTGTTTGATAACGCTCCTCCCGTTCTTTCCTGAGGGCCTTGTGAAGGATCCACTTCAGCTCGATTGCCGGTTCGTGCGCATCGTCTTCCAGAGGCGGAGGTTCTCTTTCCAGTATTGAAACGATCACGTCGCTCTTAGTCGCGCCTGCGAACGGCAAGTGGCCGCCGATCATCTCGTACAGCACCACGCCGAGACTCCAAATGTCCGTGCGTGTGTCAAGCGGGAGTCCTCGCGCTTGCTCCGGTGACATGTAAACGGAAGTGCCAAGCACAAGCCCTGGTTCGGTACTGAAGTGCTGAAGCGTGACTTCTTCCGGGCCCGTTATTGTCGATTGCGGGTCCGTAAGTTTGGCCAATCCGAAATCCAGGACCTTCACCAACGCATCGCGCCTAAGCATGATGTTTTCAGGCTTGATGTCTCGATGCACGATTCCGGCTGCATGCGCCGCTGAAAGGGCACTCGCGACTTGGATGGCCACGTCGAGTACCTCGGCAAGTTTCATACGCCCTTTTCTTATGCGGTCGCGGAGTGTTTCGCCATCAACGAACTCTGTGACGATGAAGAGGTGCTCGTCCGCCTCTTTAATTTCAAAGATGGTCAAAATATTGGGATGATTCAAGGCTGAAACAGCCCGCGCTTCTCGCTCGAGACGCAGTCGGTCCGAGCCGGAAGCGAAACCCGCCGGCAGCACCTTGATCGCCACCTCACGTCCGAGTTTGGTGTCCCGCGCCCGATAAACCTCACCCATGCCGCCGGCTCTCAAGAACGAGAGCACCTGGTAATTGTCTAGCGTTCGGCCAACGAGCGATTGAGAGGGTTCACCACGCAGCCTCTTCGGCTTCTCCTTCATCCCCTTGGACGAGAAGAAAGCTTCAGCGCTCTTGTCGCTTGCAAGTAGGGACTCAACGTCGTGGCGCAGGTCTCGATCTCCACCGCAGGACTGTTGCAGGAAGGCCGCGCGTTGCTCGGGCTCGCGCTCCAGAGTTGCGTGGTAAATCTGGGAGATCTTTTGAAACCGCTGAGGCGTCATGATCGCTTAGCTAAATCTCTCCGCTCCGGGATTGACCTCAATCGATTCGGGAAATTACCACAATGAGGAGGCCTGGCTTTGGAAAATTCCGATCCAGCTTCACGAGCCACGGTCTACTTCTGTGGCGTTGCCCCCAACTCCCGATAGTATTTCTGCATTACGTAGAATGCCTTTTTCTTCTCGCCGCGGTCAGAAATCAAGCCCTTTCGATTGTGGAAGTCTTGAATTCCCGTTAACGGTCTTCTGGGAGAACGGAAATCCATCAGAATCCATGGACAGGTGCCGCGCAGGAAGGAAATCCTTTTCAGCATATTCACCTGATGCTGGTACAAGTTCTCCTGATACTCCTCGGTCCATCTCGTCAAAGCATCACCATGATTTCCGTAGAGCGCGCTGCCGCCAAACTCACTCATGATGAGCGGTTTCTGATACTTCGTTTTCCATTCCAGTCGATCGGCCTTTTCAGGCAGACCGTCGTACCATCCCACATACTCATTACAGCCGAGCACGTCCAGGTATTCTCCGAGCGGGTCGTCTATCATTTCCGTCTTATCATCAATGTAGTGACGTTCCATGGCGGCCGATATCAATCGGCCAGGATCGAGGCTTCTGGCGTGCTCAACCAGTTTCTTCAGGAACGACAAGCGCGCGTCGCCGACAGGTGTCTCATTAGCCATCGACCAAATTATAATTGCCGCTCTGTTTTTGTCGCGCGCGATCATCTCGGTCAATTGATTCTGAGCGTTCTCGAGTGTGGCGGAGTTTTCCCAAAGAATGGTCCAATAGACAGGTATCTCGGACCAGACCATGATACCCAGCCGATCAGCTTCCCTAGTCATGAATTCATTGTGGGGATAGTGGGCCAGGCGAACGAAGTTACATCCCAACTCTTTGGCCCAGCCGAGCAACGTCAATGCATCTTCTCGACTATAGGCACGCCCTCCACGGAAAGGCGCTTCTTCATGTATGGAGACGCCACGCAGAAAGATGGGCCGGCCGTTCAGCAGGATCTCTGGGCCGCGAGTTTCAAGGCTGCGAAAGCCAATCTGGTCCTGCACGCGATCGGTTTCAGCTTCCACAACGACCTCGTACAGTTTCGGATTGTCTGGTGACCACAGTACTAGATCGGCGTTGAAGCTAATCTCCGCGTAACCATTCGCGTCCGTAGTAAAGGACTTGCTGATCCGCGCTTCAGGAATTCGCACCCCGACTCTTTGATTGGGCTTATTTCCATTCAGTTTCACCCAGCCGCTGATCCGTTCTCGCGAGCCTTTCTGGAGTTGAATAAAATAGTCCTGCACGAAGGTAGCCGGCGTCTCCACAAGTTTCACCTCACGAGTGAGTCCGCCATAGTTCCACCAATCCGTGCTCAGTGTCGGAACTGCGTCGCGCCGGCGCTTGTTATCTACTTTGACGATTAGGGAATTCGATTTGTCCCGAACCAGGTTGGTTACCTCGAAGTTGAACGGAGTGAATCCGCCCTCGTGCCGCCCGATCTTCTCGCCGTTGAGATAGACATCGGCAAGGTAATTGACGGCGCCGAAATACACGAAGAGACGGGTGTTTTCTTTCCGTTGATAATCAAAAGACTTTTTGTACCAGATAGTGCCTTCGTAGAATAACAAGCGCTCCTGTTGCGTGTTCCAATCCCCCGGGACCTTTAATGCTTCCGAGGTGTCGAAATTATATTCAATCAGATCGCTCTTGTTCTTGGGCTTTGCGTCTTTGAAATAGCCATCGGCACTAGGCTCATAACGGTAATCGTAATACCCGGTTTCATATGGATCG
>QHXE01000173.1 GCA_003222835.1 Acidobacteriota bacterium
CTCAATCCGCCACGGATCTCCAGTGCTGCAGTTTAAGAATCAGGGCACCACGCAGATCACACGGGCAGTGCCCTTGGATTGGGATCCCTCGCTCCATGGGGGCGATCAGGACCACCCACTCATCTGGGAAAGCATGGTCCTTGGCAAAGATCTTACTCTCAACTTCAACAATCTGGGATCGGTCGCTAAATACACCACACATCTTGTCCTCCCCGCCGCCTCGCACGGCACGCTCGCCATGCCTGCCGGTTACCTGCTCTCCAGCTTCAATCGCTACTGGACATACGACGCCCGATCCAAGACCCTGGCAGAAGTGAGCGCTGCCATGCCCGACGGCTGTCTTTCTCTGAACGGCTCCAGCTTCGGTGGCTACTCGTTCTTCGTGAATGCCGGCGGCATAATCATGTCGGATGCAGCCGGGGTGAACGCCATGGGCGTCTACGGCGTCGGTGTTAATCAAGGCGGATCGGTTTCCTACTTTGCGATGTGGAAGTTCTTCTGCTGGGGGGATGGCCCTTCCGAATCCGCGTCGGACAACACCGCCTGGAGTGCAGTGTATGGCAACGGAGCCGATGTGCTGTTCCCCGTCGGCGAAAGTACCTACAACGTCTACCTAATAAGCGACTCCGTTCAGAACGTCGCCACCAGGATGGACGATCTGTTTCACCTCGGAGCACGATAACTTTAGAATCTCTCCAGCAGTTGGCCAAAAGAGCACGAATACAACCTGTCCTGTCCATGGATCATGGTGTTCCGGCGCGATCTCGTGCGGGCTGCCGAGCATTTTCTAAGAGTGGCCCGTTATGTATTCCCGTCATCGATCGGCGACCCCTGCGAACTTCCCAGAAGCCCGTTTCTGGCCAATCAATAAACTTCGAAAAACAGTTCCGTAATCACAAGAGCGTATATCGGTACTTTCAAAGGGCTGGCTTCACTCCGACAGTCGCAGGGCGCTTATCAGGGCGGACAGAGCGGCAGGCTGGTTATGACGGCTGGGGTAATAGAGAAAATATCCAGGGAATGATGGGCACCAATCCCTGAGGACCTGGACCAAACGCCGGTCTGCAATCAAGTCAGCAATCGTGTCTTCCATCGTAGTTCCAATTCCTACCCCATCCAAGACGGCCTCGATGACGAGGTCTGGATCGTCGAAGGATGCAGGGCCTTGAGGGCTGACCGTTAGCGTTTTCCGACCCTTCTCAAACTCCCATCGATAAAGACCGTTGCTGCCGGAAGCCGATGCAGGAGTGGTCTTTGAGGTCTCGCGGGCTTCGGGGAATTGGGTTTGACTCGAAGTAGCCGGGAGACCCAACCACGGCGAGACGCATTTCCTTGGTCACGTACCGCGATCATGTCCCGTTGGATAAACTCGCCAAGCTGGACACCTGCGTCATACTCCCCCGCGACGAGGTCGACAGGGTCGTTGGATGAAGTGATCTCCAAGATGATTTCCGGATAGGTGCGATTGAATCGAGCTAGCTTCGGCAGAATCACCATCTGGGTCGCTGTTCGAGGAATGATGAGCCGAATTCGACCGGCAGGATTTTCCCCTTTGCTTTCGGGTCTCCGCGACGGCCCGCGCGATTCGCTCCAAGGCGGGAGCAAGTTCTTGTAGAAGCGCTGTGCCTGCCGCTGTTGGAGAGACCCTTCGCGTGGTTCGCGCGAGCAACTGAAGACCTAATCGCTTTTCGAGCCCCCGAACGGAGTGGCTCAACGCGGATTGAGAGATGCCGAGCCGGCTGGCCGCGCGTGTGAAACTGCGCTCTTCCGCAACCGTTGCGAACGCCGAAAGCTCCGCCAATTCACTTCGTATCATTTATGAATGATACTCATGACGCCTTGCGCCGAAAAGCGGATTGTTTCATGAGCAACGACATCTTAGTCTGTGTGTGTGTGCGAATCAATGTAGATCGCACAACCTGGAGGGATGTAATGCAGAAACGCACATTAGGCGAGAGCGGTCTTAAAGTATCGGCACTTGGTCTCGGATGCATGGGCTTGAGCTTCGGCCTTGGCCCGGCAACGGAAAAATCGGAGGCTATTAAGCTCATTCGCGCTGCCGTCGAGCGTGGCGTCACCTTCTTCGACACTGCCGAGGTCTACGGCCCGTACGTCAATGAAGAGGTCGTCGGCGAAGCACTCGCGCCCTTCCGCAAAGACGTGGTCATCGCCACCAAGTTCGGTTTCGAGCCCGATCCCAACAATGACGGCAAGTGGACTGCCCTTAACAGCCGTCCTGACCACATCAAGCAGGTCGTCGAAGCCTCGCTCAAGCGCCTTCGGACCGACACGATTGACCTCCTTTATCAGCACCGCGTGGACCCCAACACGCCCATCGAAGACACTGCCGGCGCAGTCAAGGACCTCATCCAGACAGGAAAAGTCAAACACTTCGGGCTCTCTGAAGCAGGCGCAAAAAACATCCGCCGCGCACACGCGGTGCAACCCATCACTGCACTGCAGAGCGAGTACTCCCTCTTCTGGCGCGAGCCCGAGAATTCCGTTATGCCCACGCTGGAAGAACTCGGTATCGGCTTCGTCCCCTTCAGCCCGCTCGGCAAAGGTTTCCTCACCGGCACGATCGACGCCTCGACCAAGTTCGACAGAACCGACTTTCGCGCCATCGTCCCACGATTCAGCGAAGAAAACCGCAAAGCCAATCAGGCGCTCGTCGATGTCGTCACGGAATTCGCAGAACAGAAAAAAGCGACACCCGCACAAATCGCGCTCGCTTGGCTCCTCGCCAAGAAGCCGTGGATCGCGCCCATCCCCGGCACCACCAAGCTTTCACGCCTCGAAGAGAACCTCGGTGCGACATCCGTCGAACTCAGCATCGAAGACGTGCGCGCACTAGAAGAAGCCTCCTCCGCAATCAAGGTCGAGGGTGAACGCTACCCCGCAACTCACGCGAAGCTGATCGACCGCTAAAACGAAATCTCTTTCACTCAACTGAATTATGGAGAGAACAATGAACATCACATTTGAAAACAAGGTCGCCCTGGTGACCGGCGCAGCATCCGGTTTAGGTCTCGCAACAGCAAAAGCTTTTGCTGAAGCTGGCGCATCTGTGGTACTCGCTGACTGGGCCGAGAAGGAAGTGCGGGCTGCAGCGAAGGAGCTCGCTGACAAAGGTCACAAGACGCTGGCCGTTACCTGTGACGTGTCTGACGATGAGCAGGTCGAAGCTATGGTGAAGAAGACCGTGGCTGAGTTCGGCCGACTGGATGCCGCCTATAACAACGCTGGCATCCAGAATGTTCTTGCAGAAACCGCCGACTCCCCACGCGCTGACTATGACCGTGTGATGGGCATCAATCTGCGCGGTGTCTGGAGCTGCATGAAGTTCGAGCTTCAGGTTATGCGCAAACAAGGCAGCGGCGCCATCGTGAACTGCTCTTCGCTCGGCGGCTTGATCGGCGGCAATCAGCGTGGAACGTATCACGCCGCGAAGCATGGCGTGATCGGCTTCACCAAGAGCGCCGCGCTTGAGTACGCGACTCGCGGCATCCGCGTGAATGACATCTGCCCCGGTATGATCCAGACGCCGATGTCAGACAAGATGATCGCCGAAGGCCAGGGGCCAGAGTTGGACAAGATGCTCCAGACCTTTGTGCCCATGAAGCGCCTCGGCCGACCTGAAGAGATCGCCGATGCCGTTCTGTGGCTCTGCAGTGACAAAGCGAGCTACGTCACCGGCCAGTCGATCTCCGTTGACGGCGGCTATGTAATGCGCTAGGGAGGGTTTTCGTGGATCAGTCCGCATTCGACGATCCGACCAGGCAGGTTCAAATCTGTAGCCGGAGCGCCGGTGAATGCTGGCCGGCGCTCTGTCGTCAAAAGCGGTCTAGCCCTCAGCATCATGGCACTTTGGAAGATCGAGCCGCTTGAGGCTCAGGAGAAAAATATGGCTGAGAACAAGAAGAGCGGTTCGCTAACTACGGTTTTGACCTATGACGATGTTCGTTCGGTGTCGCCCGCACTGGAACACTATACGAGAGAACCACTCCTCGATGGTGTCTGGAAGCGCGATGGGTTATCTCCACGTGATCGCAGCGTTGTCACCGTCGCGGCGCTGATCGCCCGCATTCAGACTATCGAAATGTCGTATCACTTTGCGCTTGCCCTTGACAACGGCGTAAAGCCCGCGGAGTTATCGGAGATCATCACGCATCTGGCCTTCTATGCCGGATGGGCAAATGCCATGTCCGGTGT
>QHXE01000174.1 GCA_003222835.1 Acidobacteriota bacterium
GCTTGAGGTACGGGGTGAAGTGTATCTGCCGCGAAGGATATTCGAAAAGATTAACACCGAGCGCGAAGAAGCCGGCGAGCCGCGCTTTGCAAATCCTCGCAATGCGGCGTCGGGCGCGATTCGACAACTCGATCCGAAAATCGTCGCGCGACGAAGGCTGGACATGTTCGCCTATGACGTGCTTGCCGGCGAGCGCAAAGCGTTCAAGACGCATTGGGAAGCCTTGGACTGGCTGCAAGAGGCAGGACTGCACGTCAATGAGAATCGCAGGCTTTGCCAATCGATTGAGGATGTGATCGAGTTCTGTAATGAAATGGAGTCGCAGCGCGACGACCTCGGTTATGAGATCGACGGCGTCGTCGTCAAAGTAAACTCGACGGCTTTGCAGGATGAGTTCGGCGCGACCGGCAAGGCGCCACGTTGGGCGATCGCCTACAAATATCGGGCGCGCCAGGCGACGACCCAGGTGAAAGACATCGTCGTGCAGGTAGGTCGAACCGGCGCGCTCACCCCCGTGGCCATGCTTGAGCCGGTGGCCCTCGGCGGCGTTACCGTTTCGCGTTCGACGCTGCACAACGAAGATGAGATCGAGCGGTTAGGCCTGCGCATCGGCGATTGGGTGCTGGTTGAAAGAGGCGGCGACGTAATTCCGAAAGTCCTAAAGGTCGTCGATTCTAAGCGCACCGGCAAGGAAAAACCGTTTCGCATGCCGACCGAATGCCCCGTTTGCGGCGGCCGGGTTTCGCGGCCCGAAAGCGAGGCGGTTTCGCGCTGCATTGCCGCTGACTGTCCAGCGCAATTGATTGGTAGGTTGTTGCACTTCGCTTCGCGGCGGGCGATGCGAATTGAAGGACTGGGATTTGCACTGGCGGAACAGTTGATCGAGAAAAAGTTGGTTCGCGACGTCGCCGATCTTTACAGTCTCACGCTCGAGGAACTGGCTTCACTGGAACGCATGGCGAAAAAGTCTGCTTCGAACGTGCTGACCCAAATCGAGGCGAGCAAGTCGCGCGATCTCTGGCATTTGATTTATGGTCTCGGCATACGTCACGTTGGCGAGCGTACCGCCGGCATTTTGGCTCGACACTTCGGTTCGCTTGAGCGTCTGGGCCAGGCAAGTATCGAAGCCCTCGACGACATTCACGAGATCGGGTTAACGATGGCCCAAAGCATTCGCGACTGGTTCGACGATCCCGGGAACAAGGCGCTAACGGAGCGTTTGCGTGAGGCGGGCGTGCGCACGGAGGCCGAGAAGCCGACGCGAGGATCGGCGGACGAGAAGTTTGCCGGAAAAGTATTCGTGTTGACGGGAACGCTACCGAACATGACACGCGATGAGGTTCGCTCACTGATTGAAGCAAGCGGCGGACGGGTTACCTCATCGGTAAGCAAGAAGACCAATTTCGTCCTTGCCGGCGCCGAACCAGGATCGAAACTCGACAAGGCGAGTGAGTTGGGCGTGAAAGTAATCGATGAAGCGGAATTCAAAAAGATGTTGGAATGACGCGGCCCCTTTAGAGTCCGGACCTCGGCTGATTGCGCGTCAGGTGTTCCACGTCTAAACTGCACTCATGGAATCAACTCAACCGAAAGAACAGGAAGAAAGACTCGAACTGGCTTATACGCTCTTTTGCGACGACGTTCGTTTGGAAGTGGGCAACAAGCTTTCATACATGGGAGTGTTTCAGAACATCGTGGTACCGCAATTGCCCGTGTGGCTGCCGAAGCTCGCGGTGGTCAACCACTGGCGAGGGAACGGCGCACATCTTTCCGAAGTGCGCATTCTGATGCCGGATCGTCAACAAGCGCTGGTAGTCTCGCGTCATGGTTCCGCCGACAACATTAGCTTTTTCGTCAACGTGACGTTTCCGGTCGCGGGTGAGTATCTGGTGCAGACGTTGATAGATTCCAATCTGTTTGACGAGCGCATCCTGACCGTCTCCGATCAGCAGTTGATTGCGCCTCAGGATGAAGAATCAGAGACGATCAATTGAAACTGATACAGGTTGCATTTCGTAGGCCTTGATCTTGTAGTTGAGCGTGGTCGTGCCCAAACCCAGGATGCGCGCGGCGCGAGCCTGGTTACCGCCGGTTAGCTCCAGCGCCCGACTAATCAGACGCATTTCAAAGCGGCGTACCTCCTCAAAGAAGTCGATCCCCGACTTTAAATCCAATTTATTTGGTGCGGCTGAAGCTTCGGCCAGGGCGGTCTCGCGCTCGAGAGATGCGGCTTCATCAAGCAAAATCGTCGCCATCTCGCGAATTCTTTCCAGCCGCTGCGGGGCCGCTTCGTTTCTTGATCGCAACCCGACTAGACGACGCCCCGAAATCGATTCCACTACTGCTTTTGCAGTGCTCATTTATGATAGCTCCCTGTGAATTGTCTCAGACCTAAGACGATAAAATCTTAGAACCGTTAACAAATGCCTGGGGGCGTTGTTTTAGAAGACGCTCGAAGTTGCTGCTCGGTTCCAAGTTTTTTGTCCCTGACGAAATTTGCGCGCCGGAACAGGCGAAGAACTTTGTTTGATGCGCTCGAGCGAGTTTGGGTTTTATCGCGAAGTTTAGCCGGTGGCGATCTTGACGAAACTAACGAGGGCTCTTGTTGTCGTCATTCAAGGCAGAAAGGATTCGAGTAATCGCTTCGTGGCCGGACCGGTTGGCCTTTTGGCTTTTCGCCAGCGCGAGACTGCGTCGGCCAAGCAGCGCGTAGGCCGCGAGAGCGTCGTGGAGATTTGCCGATCTCATCGCGGCTATATGCCTTCGTATCGTGGCTGCGTCACCGCGTTTGAACGGTCCGGTCAGCGCCCACTTTGGATCTCGCACCTTCAGATTTGCCAGAGTGCTCTCGACCAGCGGCAAGAGCACCTGCTGCGCCCGCCGGCGCGACAGTCCGCAAGAACTCAGCATCTCCAGAGCTATGTCGAATAAAGCGATCATGTTTGGCGAAGCAGTAAGAGCGGCGGCGTGGTAAAGAGCCTTTGCGCCCGCCGGAATACTGAAAGCTTGTCCTCCCAGGTTGTGAACTATCGATCGAGCCAGCCGCTCCGCGGGCGCGTCACCTTCGACCGAAAAAAACGCGCGACTGAACAGGTCTGCACCCGATTTGGGGTCGCTAATGGAAAGCAATGGATGAAGCGAGCCAATTCCAAAGCCCAATTTCCGGAGGGGCGCCAGGACTTCCGACGAAAGCGCGCCACTGGTGTGCAGCACGACAGATGGCGCCGACTTTTCGCGACGGGCCAATCCGAATAATTTTAATCTGAAGACGGTCACGAGTCGGTTAGCGACGGGTGCGATGACATCGTCGGGTGTAGCAATAATGATTAGGGAGGCGCGATTGAAGGATGCTACCTGACTTCGACTCAACCCATCCAACTGAGCCTCGGCTAGTCCCACAGTTTGCGGGCCTATGAGCTTTGCCGCGCGTTGGGCGCTAACTCGATGCTTTGTTACGACGATCTCGACTCGATAGTTGGCTGCCTTTAGCGCCAACCCAAGAGCAGTGCCCACGCGACCCGCGCCTATGATCGAGACTGATGGGCGCATCTTTGCTCGGACTGTAGCATGCGGTCAGAGGCCGACGCAATTGCGTGGGCTTTTCGCTTATGATGGTCTATAATGCTGTCGTCGAAATTGCTTTGCTAAGAAAATCCCCAGAAGATCCGAAAATCAAAGCGCAACCTCGATGATGAAGACGGCATCAAAGCGGTGCGTTGATTCAAAGTAGTGCCGATGCCTCGGGCGCTGCCTCGAAAAAAGCAAAGGCCGCAATCAGATCGCGGTCGACCGAGAGATTAAGACGAATCTTTCTCTCCCGGCCTCAGAACTTGGAGGTTCAAATGAAAAGTTGCTTCTCTCGTGCCGCCACGGCAATCGGTATTGGCGCCAGTCTTTGGTTCGGCAGCATCGCTGCCCTGGCGACGCCGCAACAGCCACAACCACAAACCAAAGATCAAACGACGGCGCAGACCCAGTCCACCTCATCGCAGACCGATCAGAAAAATCAGAACTCCGGTACGCCAGTACCTCAGCAAACTGCCGCCAACAAGAAGCCGCTGTCCACCAACGAAGACCCGACGATGATCGGAAAACGGAATATCAACAAAGGCATTTGGGGCAAGATGGCCGCCGGCACCGAAAAGGAAGTTCGTGAAGGCCGGATGTTGGCCGCCCAAGTCGACAAAGAGGCCAAGTTTGTCGACGATCCCATCATCACCGAATACGTCAACCGCGTTGGGCAGAACATCGTGCTCCACTCAGACGCGAAGGTTCCATTCACAATCAAGGTAATCGACTCGGACGAAGTAAACGCTTTTGCTCTACCGGGTGGTTTCTTCTATGTGAACAAGGGACTGATTCTCGCTGCCGATAACGAAGCCGAGCTGGCCGGCGTCATGGCGCACGAGACTGGGCACGTCGCCGCGCGGCATGCGATGGAAAATGAACGGAAGATGCAGATTATCGACTATGGCATGCTGGCGGGAATTCTGTTGGGTGGGGGAATTATCGGCAATGTCCTCTATAACGGTGGCGGATTCTTTGAAGGCATGGCCTTCCTGAGATTCAGCCGTGCCGCGGAGGAAGAAGCGGATAGGCTTGGGGTGCAATACATGTGGGCAGCGGGCTACGATCCAAATGCGATGGCCACGATGTTCGAGAAGCTCGAAGCCAAGAACAAGAAGAAACCCGGCACGCTCGCGAAGATGTTTCAGGACCATCCTGCTCCAGCCGAACGTCGGGCTGCCGCTGTCGCTTTAGCCGCGCGTTTTCCCGAGCGCGAGGAATATGTCATTAGTTCTTCTGAGTTTCAGCGCGTCAAGAATAGATTGTTGAGGTTGTCGAACGCGCGTATGTCTTCAAGCGGAGCGATTGCGAGCAGCGACGACGGAACACCGGGCCGGCCGACTCTAAAGCGGCGCCAACCCACGCCGGATGATTCGACCACAGCGCCGGACGGTACTCAGAAACCGGACAATAGTAAGCCTGCGCCGCCAACGTTGCGACGCGAGCCGCAAGCGCAACCCTCGCCATCACCACAACCGTAGTTCGTGGTAGGGCTCAAGATCGAGAGAGGCTCTCAAGCAACTTTGCTTGAGGGTCTCTTTTGCTATTCTCGGACGCCGTTGATTAGCCCCAACTTTACTCCCTAACAAGGCCGCTGAGGACAGTAA
>QHXE01000175.1 GCA_003222835.1 Acidobacteriota bacterium
TTCTTGATCAGTGGAGCGAGCAGACCGGCTTGGGCGTAGTGCTTCCGGCACCGGGAGTAATCTTTGCGGACGACGATGACGTGGCGCCTGATGTTATCTGGATCACGCGTGGCCGCTACGAAGAATCCCTTGATGAAGCTGGTCATCTCCGCAGCGCGCCTGAACTAGTCATTGAAGTCCTTTCGCCGGGCCGGGCTAATGAATTCCGCGATCGCGAAGCGAAGCTCGATCTCTACTCGCGGAGAGGCGTCGAGGAGTATTGGATCGTAAGCTTCATGCAAAGGTTTGTCGAAGTGTATCGTCGGGAGGGCGGCGCGTTGAAGCTCATTACTACGTTGCGTGACTTGGACGCGCTTGAGTCGCCGCTGCTGCCTGGTTTCTCTTGCCAGGTTAGCGGCCTTTTCTTTCACTGATTGCCTATTCGCTCTTCCAATGGCAGGGAAGCACGACGCGCCGCGCTTGGGACAACAGCGCTTCTTCGCCAGGCATCTGAGCAACGTTGAAAAAGGCTCATGTTTTGGAGTACCGCCTTGAGGCGGAATAGCTTTTGAGGTCACAATCTCCGCCTGAAGGCGGTTACTCCGAGCAGCCAAACAACAAGGAGTTCGACCGTGAGATCATTAATTGTTTTTTTTGGATTCTTCCTGCTGGCCGCGTTTGGATCGCCCGCGTCCGACGTGCATATCCGCGCGCAGGAACATAGTTATACCAGCACGAAGGTCAATTATGTCGTCGATTTCCCTTCACCCACATGGCACTTGATTGGCGAGCCCGACGATATTCACCAGCACGCCGAGTTCGTCTACGGCGACCGGACCGAGGGTTATCTCCGCATTCGCAAAGAAGTTCTGGAAGAGGGCGTGAAGGTAGATGAGTTCGCGCGCCGAGATCAGAATCCTCGATTCCTGCCGGGCTACATTGACGGTAAGAGTGAGGACTTTACGGGCCGTCTAAGCGGTAAGACAGTTTCATATGAATACACTCAAGCCGGAAAACCGATGGCCGGTCGCAGCTATTACCTTCAAGCCGACAGTCGCACGGTCTACGTGCTGCGCTTCACTGGAATGCGCGACAAACTGGCGCGCATTCGCAATCAAACCGATCTAATTGCACGGAGTTTTAAGTTGAAGTGATTTTTTCACCGTAACCTTTCGTCTACTTCCAGTAATAACCAGTAGGACTCCCCGGATCGCGAATAGCATTCTCGTCTGAACGGGCTGATCCACCGCCCGAACGAAAGAGGAGTGTCTGTGCCCGCGAAAACGGCGTGCAGACTTTTCTGGTTATTCAAGCAACTCGTCTCCCCTTCCGAAGGTCACGCCTGCCAATGAACGAGGATGAATCATGAGAAGATGCAGAGTTTGCGGGGAACAGTTTGAAGCCCTTTTTAGTTTTTGTCCGATAGATGGAACGCAAGTCGGAGCGGCATTTTCAGAAGCGCCGCATTCGGAATTCACGCTTACGATAGTCAGCGATGTTGGATTGATCCAACGCTTAGCAGTCGAACTGAATTTTCTTATCGAACAGTTCAAGCAAGCCTGGCCGTCTTTCAGAGATCATCCCGTAGCATTTGCGACCAACCAACTAAGTCAACTGTGGAAATGGCTGGCGCAGATCCTTGGCCGGCAACATGTCTTATCAGGATTGATGACGGCGATTCTTTTAGTCTCGTCAATAATTCTGAGCGTGCTCCTTCTGGAAAAGCACTCGGCAAGAACAATCAACCAGGCAGACACCGATGACATTGCCGAGACGGTGAGAATCGATTTTCAGGACGCGACCACGCCGTCCTCTGATCCCGGCGTGGGCGCAGGTGAAAGAGGCCGCGTCGGTTTTGAAAGAGGCAGCGGAGAAGGCTCACGTCCCGTGCCGGCGCGTGCAAAGGGTGGCGGCAGTGGTGGCCTGCACAATCAAAGTTTGGCTTCGCAAGGTCGTCTGCCTCAACCCTCAGTAATTCCGGCTCCAATCCCAACAGTCTTCGCTCGCATGCCGCCCGCGCTTCCGGCAGCAGGCCTCGATATCGATCCGGCGTTATGGCGAAACCTTAATTACGCCGCTTACGGTGATCCGCGATCAAAATCAACAACTGCTTCGAATGGGCCAGGTGATGGCGGAGGAATTGGCAACGGTAACGGCACAGGAATCGGCGAAGGCGACGGGCCGGGATTCGGACGCGGAAAGAATGGAAACATGGGCGGACGTGACAAGAGTCTCGGTGGTGGTGAAAAAGGAGGCGCTGCCGGGGACGAACCGAATGAGCCTGATCGCGTTTACAGCTCACCAGAGGTAACAACGCGCGCACGCGTGCTTTCCAAACCTGAACCTCAATACACTGAAGAAGCTCGAAGAAATCAGATCACCGGCACGGTAATTCTGCGAGTCGTGTTTTCGCGGTCCGGCGAAGTCACAAATATCCGAGCAATTCAGACTCTTTCTGATGGCTTAACGGAAAAAGCACTTCAATTTGTATTGACGCATCAATGCAACTGACAAATGCAAGGTCTCCCCTCTTTTCACGTTCTATCCGCGGACTAAGCGGAAACAGACACTGAAGTCAGGTCTCTAAACCAGCGGGACAATTTAACTTTATGCAACGATCCCCGGACCGTTGCGTGTTCTCTCAAAAGTCTGCCGGAGGATAAGGCTATGCTGCGAAAATTCTTTCTCAAAACTCTTTCTATGGTGGCGGTTGCGACTCTTTCCATCATCGGCCTGAGCGCCTCGAGGAATTCAGGCGGAATCGTCTCAGCGCAAGGCGGCGAGCCCCAGGGCTCGCTTCAGGTCATCGATCCAAATGGAAAGCCAAAAGCCGTCTGTCCGCTCAAACACACGGATGTGAAGGCCGAGATCAGCGGATTCCTGGCCCGCGCCGTCGTCACGCAGGAATTTGAAAACCCATTCAAGGAAAAGATCGAAGCCGTTTACACCTTTCCTTTGCCACAGAACGCCGCGGTCGATGACATGACCATGCTCGTCGGCGATCGCACGGTGCGCGGAAAAATTCTGCGACGCGAAGAAGCGCAAGCCGTCTATGAAGCTGCGAAGACGAATGGCCAAACAGCGAGTCTTTTGAATCAGGAACGACCAAACATCTTCACGCAATCGGTCGCCAACATTCTTCCTGGTGAACAAATCAGGATTACGATCAGCTACGTCGAGACTCTGAAATACGAAGACGGTTCGTATGAATTCGTGTTTCCGATGGTCGTTGGGCCGCGCTACATTCCCGGCAACGCGACCGGTGCCCAACCAAATTCAATGGGAGACGGTTTCGGGCCGGACACGGATCGCGTTTCGGATGCGTCGCGGATTACGCCTCAGCCTGTCCCTGAAGGCATGCGCGTTGGCCACGATGTCTCAATCGACCTAACGCTCGACGCCGGAGTGCCGATTGATGGACTAAATTCGAGGATGCAGGAAGTCGATGTCGAGCGTCCTGACGACCATCGCGCGCACATTCGCTTGAAAGATCAGGCAACCATTCCCAACAAGGATTTCATTTTTCGTTACGATGTCGCCGGCCAGAAGATTTCAGATGCACTGCTCACGCACTCAACGGCCAATGGCGGCTTCTTTACCTTGATCCTGCAACCGCCCGAGCGAGTTACGGTCGAAGACGTAACGCCGAAGGAGTTGGTTTTCGTGCTCGACACTTCGGGATCGATGTCCGGCTTTCCAATTGAGAAAGCTAAAGAGACTATGAAGCTCGCGCTCGACAATCTCTATCCCTACGACACTTTCAATTTGATCACCTTTTCCGGGGACGAACACATATTATTTCCCGAACCGGTGCCGGCTACGAAAGAGAATCTGGCGAAGGCCCAGGCGTTTCTCGAATCCCGCCAGGGCGGCGGCGGCACTGAGATGATGAAAGCCATCAAAGCTTCGATGGACCCCTCGGACGCGCAAGGACACGTGCGTATCGTTTGCTTCATGACCGATGGTTACGTTGGCAATGACATGGAAATCATCGGTGAAGTGCAGAAACATCCGAACGCGCGGGTGTTTGCCTTTGGGATTGGCAGCAGCGTAAATCGCTTCCTGCTTGACAACATGGCGAAGTACGGGCGAGGCGAAGTCGAATACGTCGGCTTGAATGACGATGGCTCGGCTGCGGCACGTCGATTTCATGAGCGCGTGCGCAATCCGCTGTTGACTGATATCTCGATCGATTGGAACGGACAGTCCGTAGCCGACGTTTATCCCAAGACAATTCCCGATCTCTTCGGCGCCAAACCGGTGATCTTGACGGGCCGCTACACAGGCAATGGCCGTGGCGTGATTCGCTTGAAAGGAAAAATGTCGGGCCGCGATTTTGTGCGCGAGGTTCCGGTTGATTTTTCCAGCTCGCAATCGCAACACGATGTACTGACGACTCTCTGGGCGCGTACGCGAGTAGATGATTTGATGAGCCAGGATTTCAAGGGCATGCAGCAAGGCGCGATGCGTGACGAAGTGAAGCAGGCGATCGTTCAGCTCGGCCTCGACTATCGCCTGATGACACAGTTCACTTCGTTTGTGGCGGTCGAAGAAATGATCGTGACTGACGGCGGTAAACCGCGGCGGATTGATGTGCCAGTGGAAGTGCCTGAGGGCGTGAATCGGCAGGCGGTCGACGGACAAGAACACCAAGCCTTCGGACGATTGCAGGCACTGTCCAGTCTTTCTCGATCCCCGATGGCCATGGTGGCTGCGGTCGCGGAAACAGTAGTCGTTACAAAGTCCGGAGCAAACGAGCAAGCCGGCAAACGATCCACCGGCGGTGTCGGCGGAGCGGGTGCGGGCTCGTCACAAGGAAGCAACGTCACTTTCTCGGGAGGCGCCGCGACAGTCGGCGGAAACTATCGCATCGACGGTTTGAGAACGTTGTCGCCGGAAGAACAGAAACGCGCGCAGCTACAGGCAAAGTTTCATCCTGCGGTTCTCGCGGTCATCGATCGCTTGAAAGACAAGAAGCTCAGTCCGAGTCCGGATGAAGCGAAGTTCATTCACAACGGCAAAGCTGAAATCCAGATCTGGTTGACAGATAAATCCGATGAGACGATGCACCGGCTCAAGGAACTCGGTTTCGAAGTAGTGCTCGATCCAAAGACTGCCAAATTGATCATCGGTCGTCTGCCGTTTGAAAAGCTGGCGGCGTTGGCGGAGTTGAAATCGGTTCGCTATGTGGCGCCGCAAATGGCGAACTAAAGCGAAGAGGATTTACCGCAGAGGGCGCTGAGATTTTTGCAGAGGAACGCAGAGAGAGTTCTTTCCGATGTGACCTCTGCGAATTCCTCTGTGCCTCTGCGGTGAATTCATTTCGAGTTGTCGTACAATGATGGCCTGTGAAACTGGCGCACGGTCTCTCAATTCGTAAATCTCCAATTAACGGCAAAGGCTGTTTCGCGACTATTCATTTCCGTCGCGGCAAAAAGATCGCCGAGTACACCGGTGAGCGAATAACAGATTTCGAAGCGAGAAAACGGGCCCGCAATCGTCGCATCCTGCGCATCTGCGATAT
>QHXE01000176.1 GCA_003222835.1 Acidobacteriota bacterium
TCCGGAATGTTTGGAAACTGCGGGCCGCCGGCAGCGGCGATGATCTCCGGTACGGTGTTGTTATGGCCCGCAACGAAAATGGTTTGACCCGAGTGCTGCGCGCGAATCTGCGCCAGCAAGTCGCCGGTATTTTTTGCATTGACCTGATTGATTGGCAAGCCCAGACGATCTGCCAAAGGCTTCACCGTCTCCTGCGTCCGCTTGTACTGCGTCGCGTAGATCGCGTTGATTCCCGAATCGCCGAACATGCGAACTAACTCCTGCGCCCGATCCTGGCCATCAGCATTCAGATCAACATCCGGGTTGTTAGGATCGATAACTTTCTCTGCGTGGCGAACCAGAATTAGCGTGGTCACAGGTCTTCGAAACGTCGCGTAATAGGCGAACACCAAAACGGCGGCCAGAATGGCAAACAACATCGAAAAGACCAGCGCCGTTTTGAAGCCCGATTTGTTTTGTTCGGAGTCTTCTGCCATGAATCGGTTCTCAATGTGTCAGAAGCCCGACCGTAAGGGAGGGCTCGTCCACGTTTGTGTTGCCCTCCCTTACGGTCGGGCTTCTGATACTAAAGTTGAAATGGGCGCATACAATAACGGATCATTTTCCATTTGTCATTTCCATTCTTCATTGGGTGCCAAGGGCGGATGCAACGCCTCTTCGAAGGTGGTAGTCTATTAGATTAAGAGATGAGTCTCGAACAACCATCGACGCCAAACGAATTGTCTGAAGTCATAGCTGAAAGCTTTGGCGCGAATGCGACCTATGTTGAAGCTTTGCTGGCTCGATTTCGGAGCGATCCGTCTCTGGTCGATGAATCCTGGCGCGCGTATTTCGAGGAATTGCTCGGCGAAACTGCCGTGTCAGAAGCTCAGCCAAAGGGCCGGTCGATAACGGCTCCACAAGCGGATGGTAGTGCAGCGGCGGCCCGTGGCGATGGCCGGCAAGCCGCAACCGCAGCACACGCAGCCGCAAAACCGGCGCCCGCTTCGGAAACAAAACCTCCCGCTGTTCCAGCTGAGCCTATTCGTGGCGCCGCTCTGAAGATCGTTGAGAACATGGAAGCCAGCCTGGCAGTTCCGACCGCGACTTCACAGCGACGCATTCCGGTAAAACTCCTCGACGAAAATCGGCGCATAATCAATCAACACTTGAGTCAGAAGCCCGACCGTGAGCGAGGGCGGAAGGCTTCCTACACACATCTGATTGCCTGGGCGATCCTGCGCGCGCTGGATAAGTTCCCCCAACTCAACCACGGTTTTGGTGCGATTGACGGACAACCCGCACGAGTGAAGCGCGAGTCGGTGAACCTCGGTATCGCAATCGATCTCGAAAAGAAAGATGGCACGCGCACGCTACTGGTTCCCAACATCAAGAATGCGAACAAGCTAAGCTTCTCGAGTTTTCTCGTGGCTTATGACGACGCGGTGACGCGCGCACGCACAGGCAAACTGCAAGTCGCGGATTTTCAGGGGACGACAATCTCACTCACTAATCCGGGAACAATCGGCACGGTCGCATCGACACCGCGTTTGATGGCCGGACAATCGGTGATCATCGCCACCGGAGCGATCGAATATCCGGCCGAGTATCAAGCGATGGCGCCTCAGATTCTGCCGCAAATCGGGATCAGTAAAGCAATAAATATCAGCAGCACTTACGATCATCGCATCATTCAGGGCGCGGAATCCGGCGCGTTCCTTGCACGCATTCATGAACTGTTGCTTGGCAAGCATAAATTCTACGAAGAGATCTTCTCGGATCTTGGCATTCCGCACGCGCCCCTGCGCTGGAACGTTGACCGCAATCCCTTCTTCATGGGCGCCGATCAGATGCACGAGCAGTCTATTCGTCAGGCGCGCGTGATGGAGTTGATCAATGCTTATCGCGTTCGTGGTCACTTAATCGCCGACATCGATCCACTGCATGCGATGCCATTGCTCTATCACGCTGAATTAGATATCGAGACTTACAATCTCACGATTTGGGACCTCGATCGTTTGTTCGTCACTGGCGGGTTGGCGGGAACGGAAACTGCTACCCTCCGCGAGATTCTGGACATCCTGCAGCGCGCTTACTGCGGTAAAGTCGGCATCGAGTATCGGCACATTCAGAGTAAGGACGAAAAGCTTTGGCTGCGCGAGCAGGTTCGGCGTGAGTTCGTTCAACCCGAACCGATTGATGGCGAGATCAAGAAACGAATTCTTTGGAAACTTATTTCCGCTGAGCAGTTTGAGCGTTTTCTGAATACTAAGTATCTCGGTCAAAAGCGATTCTCGCTCGAAGGTTGCGAGACGATCGTGCCGCTGGTTGATCGATTGATCGAACGCGCCGGTGAACTCGGCATCGAAGACATTACGCTGGGCATGGCGCATCGCGGTCGTTTGAATGTGCTGGCAAATGTCATTGGCCATTTCTGCGAACGCATCTTCACTGCGTTCGAAGGCTCGGTGCATCCGTCTTTCCCTGCTGATGAAGGTGACGTGAAATATCATCAAGGCGCCGTTGGCGAACGCGAAACGGCGAGTGGAAAGAAAGTTCGGCTGACGCTTTCGCCAAACACCAGCCACCTCGAAGCGGTCGATCCGGTGGTCGAAGGCATGACGCGCGCGACGCAGGACACAATGATGGAGCGCGTCGAGCTTTCACGCGAAGAAGCTCTGAGTCGGGCGCTGCCAGTGCTACTGCACGGTGATGCGGCGTTTGCCGGCCAAGGCATCGTGATGGAGACACTGCAATTGGCGCAGCTGCGAGGTTATCGCACGGGTGGGACGATTCACATCATCATCAATAATCAGATTGGATTCACTACCTCACCGGAAGCCGGCCGCTCCTCGATTTACTCGACTGACGTGGCGCGCATGACGCAGTCACCGATCTTTCACATCAACGGCGACGATCCTGAAGCAGCGTATCGCGCTCTGCGCATCGCGCTTGATTACCGGCAGCAATATCACAAGGACATTGTGCTCGATGTCGTCGGATTCCGCCGTCTCGGCCACAACGAAACAGATGAGCCTAGTTACACGCAACCATTGATGTATCAGCGTGTGAAAGAACATCCAGGCGTCCGGGCTAAGTACGCGAAGCAGTTGATACGAGAAGGCGCGATCGATGAGGCGGGCGTGAATCAATTGATCGAAGAGCGCATTCGTCGTTATGAAGATGCACTTGCCCGCGCGAAAGAGATTGGCGCGACCCAAAAGTCTGCTGAAACGGTTGCGCGCGCGGTCGCAGATCTGGATGGATCAGAGATTGTCGAAACGGCCATTGACGCCGACATT
>QHXE01000177.1:0-3338 GCA_003222835.1 Acidobacteriota bacterium
GTTTTTTCAAGATCGACGATCCCAGGCTGAATTCGTTTAATAAATTGCCCCGCGATATTGGCGGTGGTCCTGTCCGCGTCGAGCAAAAAAACAAATCATTCGGCGGAAGTTTTGGCGGACCTATTCGCAGGAACCGTTTGTTTTTCTTCTTTGCGTACGAGGGATTAAGAAGCAGCTCGAATAATATCAACGCTACTCCAGTGTATATTGAAACGTCTGCCTACCGTCAGGCGGTGATTGCGGCCCGGGCAGGTACTCTAAGTGCAAAGATTCTGGGAGATCCAGGTATAGCACCGCGCATCGTTTCGGTGCTTACTCCGAGCTGCGCCGATTTGACTGGTGACTTTAACAAGGGTTGTGCGGTGGTTGGAAATGGCTTGGACATCGGCAGCATTACCGGAACTTACGGCACTTATGTCCAGTCTTTCAATGCAAATGGCGCGCCGACTGGCGGCGGACTTGACGGGATAGCCGATTTGCAAAAGGTAACCTTCGCCGTCCCATCGAAGTTTAGTGGAAACCAGTACAACACACGCATTGACTTTGAGGCCACTGCTAAAGACCACCTTGCGGTCTCAACATATATTGTTCCGAACTCGGCAACCCTAGCGGATTCGGGTTCGGCAAGCCGCCCGATGGGCGACATCACCTCCAAGCGTTTAAGTTACGCCTTGGGTTTCATTTACCAGCGGACGATTTCAGCCACGACGCTCAACGAAGCACGATTCAACGTCACCCGATGGGGATATGATGAAACCAAAACTAATCCAAATGCTAACTTTGGATTTCCGCGCATAGAAATTGAGGCGATGTTCAGTGACCGGGTACGATTTGGCGCCCCCTATGGACTCAATACGCCAGGCGTTATTAACGAAAAGCAATTTGAGTTTCGGGACGCTCTTACCCATGTGACGGGAAATCACGCGGTAAAAATCGGCGGTGAATATCGCCGCGACATAAATAGCAATGGCGAAGTCGGCGGCGCGCGTCCTTTGTATTCATTCAGAGGCTTATGGAATTTTGCGAACGGCACGCCGATTTTTGAACAGATAGTTGCCAATCAGCAGGGCAAGCCCACGCCGAATAATACCAAGTTTCATACCGGCGACTCGGGACTGTTTGGCCAGGATGATTGGAAATTCCGCCCGAACCTTACTTTGAATTTAGGCTTGCGATGGGAATGGTTCTCACCCATTACGCCCAACAACGGCGTAATTGGAAATCTTATCTTAGGGCCGACCGGCGGATTGACGGGCGCAGTAATTTCCACTCGAAAAAACCTAACGGATAACAACTTAAAAAACTTTGCTCCGCAACTCGGTTTTGCCTGGAGCCCGAAGATGTTTGATAACAAGCTCGTGGTTCGCGGTGGCGGCGGAATTGGTTACGATCGATTGCCAAATGCCCTGTTGGCAAATGCTCGTCGCAATCCACCGAACGGAAGCATTTTTGGGATCTGTTGCGGAACCAACGGCACCACCGATGGATTTGGAACACCCTTTGTGGACGGACTAATTACGTATGTCCAAAGCAGCGACAACACAATTTTCGGTTATCCCGCGAATCCGAAACTTGGCGGCGGAACAAATCCGGCAAATGGTTTACCAAACTCAGGGGCGATTGAAATCTACGGAACTCCGCGTCATTTACCCGACGCGAGGGTTTACAGATATTCACTCGAGGGTGAGTATCAACTTCCTGCTAATCTAGTCGCGACCCTGGGCTATCAAGGCAGTCTCGGCCGGCATTTTGTGCGAATAGACCCAGTACAAATCACGACTGTGGGGTCTAATCCAAATATAGGTGCGGCCTTTTTCGCCAGACCCGATGTTAATTCAAACTACAACGCGATGATTGCCCGCTTGCAGGGAAGATTCATGAAACAACTCTCGTTCGATATGAATTTTCGTTGGGCCAAGAGCATCGATACTGCGTCGTTTGAATCGCCGTGCGCCTGTACGAATCAAAGCTTTCCGATTGATCAGAGAACGGAACGCGGTCCCTCTGACTTCGACGTCAGACATAGCTATGTAGCATCAGCAACCTGGGACATCCCGCTCTTTCAAAATCGCAAAGATATCAAAGGCAAGGTTCTGGGCGGATGGCAAATCAGCCCCATTGTGACCTGGAACGATGGCTTTCCGTGGACACCAAAGATCTTTGGTTGTTTACAGCAGGCAAATAGTCCGGCTAATTTTTGCGATCTCCGTCCGACATCCTACAGCGGCGCCCAGCCTGCCGATAATACAAACGCAAACTTCTTGCGTCCAGGCGGAGTTTTTGGCGTAGCCGGAACCACGATTTTTGGAACCGCGGTCAATGGCTCGAATCCCTTCGCCAATCGGCCGGCCATTGGTCGAAATGTTTTCCGAGGCCCTCGATACTTCGATGTTGATATGACCTTTGCTAAAAGATTTGGTTTGGGTAATTGGGGATTCCTGGGCGAGAGCGCAAAAGTTGATGTGCGTTTCAACTTCTTCAATATTTTCAATAATCTGAATCTTGCTCCGTTTGATTCCAACAGTGACCCGACTCGCGTTCAGTTGCCGACGTTCGGCAGAGCAATCTCGGCGCTGGCGGGAAGAGTGGGCGAATTCCAAGTAAGGTTTAGCTTTTAGGAGGTTGCGAGACGAGGCCTGATTACAGTTCATGCGGTATCGTCGAATCCGATCGTACTGGCTTTTTCCCATAGGGGTATAGAAGGGTAGGCACAATTGGGATGTAGGTGCTCCTTTAGGAGCGCAACCGACTATCGTTCGCCCATAAATGGGCTCTGCGAGATCAATCGGTTCGAGCTTTTCTATAAAATAAACATTACATCCCTGCGGGATTTCCCGACAGCTCCTGAAGGAGGCTTGTGAATTGATCGCCTTCAGTCCCCGTGAACGCCTGGGCTAAAGGAAAGTTTTCACCAGCCTTCTAGATTGGAAACTCGGCTACAGGAAAGCGGTGAACGTTGCCGCTTTCCTACCGGCCGGGCTTCTGCACTTTCTCTTTTTCCCGGAGTTGTTTGTAAATTTCGAGTTCGTGGTCGGCGTCTGTCTTTCTCTTGAGGCGCGAGAGCGCAAGATAGAGTTGATAATGAACTTCTACCCTGTTTGGATTAATCTTCGCGGCGCGTTGGAGCAAAGGCAACGCTTCCGCGTAACGATTGGTCTTGACCAGCAGTCGCCCAAGATCGTAACTGGCGTTGAAATGTTGCTGATTGAAAGTTAGGGCACGGCGCAAGAGTTTTTCAGCCTCAAGCAGATTCGCACGATCGAGATTAATCGCACCGGAGAGCGCTAGTGAATCGGCGCTATTCGGCTGTAACGCGAGTGACTTTTGCAGCTCTGCGA
>QHXE01000177.1:3447-4860 GCA_003222835.1 Acidobacteriota bacterium
GACGCCAAGCGCGTTCGTAATAATCTCTGGCCGCTGAGTAGTCTTGATGTTTGGCTGAGAGTTCTCCGAGCATGAAATTCGCTTCCGCGTAGTTTGAGCGCAGCACCAGCGCGTTTTTCCACAGGTCGCTGGCTGCTTCGTCTTGACCGCGTTCAAAAGCGACCATGCCCAGAAAGTAGACAGGCTCAGCGGCGTTAGGCGAAACCGAGACGGCGGATTCAAAAGCAGTGGCCGCCTCGTCAAGACGTTTTAAGTCATAGAGGGCCGCGCCAAGATGATAAAGAATGTCAAACGTGTGCGGCTGCAATTCGTTCGCGCGCGCAAGCAACTCCGCGGCACGTTGATAATCATTGCGCGAAGCGTAAAGCAATCCGAGATTGATCGTCGCTTCGGGATGATCCGGCGACAGGCGCCGAACTGACTCAAATATCTTGATCGCTTCATCCTCGCGTTTGCTGTGCGCCAGCAGGACGCCGAGATTGGCCAGCGCTGAAACATGATTTGGATTGAGACGAAGCGCGGCGCGATATTCGCGTTCGGCTTCGGCGGTCTTGCCCCGCTGGTCCAGAATCACTCCGAGCAAATTGTGCGCGTCGGCATTTTCACTCGAGGAGAGCACTCGGCGAAGAATCAGTTCAGCCTGGTCAAGATTTCCCGAGCGGAGCAGGTCTGCGGCACGGCGTAGTTCTGTCGCGACTGCGGTGTTATTATTTGCACTCGCTTGAGTCGCGGACGAGTTACGCGAATCTGATTGGGCCAATGAGCCGAAGCACCAGCAAACCGAGAATACGACGAGGATCGTTAGTGACATCTCGCGGCGCAAATATGAAATCCGTTCTGGTCGGTGCCAGCGCATATATGTCGAAACCAATCGAAGTATAGCTCCGAGGCTGAGCTTTATTGTATCGGAAGTGCGCCGTTAGAATTAGCTTCGTCAAACACGATCTACAATGGCGGTAGTGTCAGAACCGCGAGCGGTAGCGACCGGAGCCTTACGACGCGCACTGATAACACCGACACCGGGCCGCTTGGTGCTTTCAAGCTGCCCCTATGATCCGGTCGCTACCGCTCGCGGTTCTGACACTACGCCGAATTTGGGGTTCAGGCTTATGCTAAGAGGAAGAATGATTTCAATCAAATCAGTCCGCATTCTGTTAATCCTGCTGGTTGCGTTCAGCTTCATCGCACCGCTATCGCCTTCCCACTCGCAACGGCGCCAGGACATCGAACAAAAAATCAATGCGCTGCTCGCGCGGATGACGCTCGAAGAAAAGCTTGGGCAGCTTCAACAGCTCGATGGTGAAAGTAATGGAAACTTTCGACCCGAGCATCGCGATCTCGTTCGCAAAGGTCTGCTCGGCTCAACCCTCAACGTGCGAGGCGCGCAAAGAACGAATGAGCTTCAACGCATTG
>QHXE01000178.1 GCA_003222835.1 Acidobacteriota bacterium
ACACGACGTTCGACATCTTCGGCAGGTGGGGCTTTCAGATGGGAGCCGCGCTGACGAAGGACGGCTGGACGTTCGCTTCGGGGCCCGGGCGCACAACGGCCGAGGTGATTAACGACTTGTATCTCACAATTCGCACAGCGGCCGGCGAGAGCCTCGTCATCGGCTGCAACACGGTGAGCCATCTGTCGGCCGGGCACTTCGAGATCTGTCGGGTGGGTGACGACACCAGCGGCACGAATTGGTCGCGAACTCGAAAGATGGGGGTGAACACGCTGGCGTTTCGGGGAACGCAGCACGGAGCGTTCTACGTCGCCGATGCCGACTGCGTGGGCGTCACAAACGCGGTGCCCTGGGTCTACAATCGGCAATGGCTTGACTTGTTGGCCCGGAGCGGCACGATGTTGTTTGTTTCGCTCGCTCCCGACGCCTTGGGTACTGCTCAGCGGCGTGATCTCAAAGAGGCGCTGGCGCTGGCGGCGACCACCCACCCGCTTGCCGAGCCGCTGGACTGGCAGCGCACCGTGTATCCGGCGCATTGGCGGCTAATGGATCGTGAGCGGACATACGACTGGGTGGGCGCGGACGGCGCCGAGTTCGTTGTTTAGCAAGAACTGAGTTTTGAAAATATATGAGTTCGGCAGCCAAGAGTTTGTTTGTTTTCGGAATCTACCTCCTCGGGTTAGGTCTGATTTTGCTGCTCGTCCCGAATCTGATTTTGCAGTTTTTCGGAGCGCCGGCGACAAGCGAAGTTTGGATAAGAATCAATGGAATGTTTGTGCTTTGTCTGAGCTTCTATTATGTCCAGACGGCGCGACATGAATTGACGATTTTTATCCGTTGGACGGTCGGGACGCGCATCGTAGTTATTTTTTGCTTTGCCGCTTTCGTGCTGTTGCTTTCAGCTCCGAAAGCGTTGCTATTATTTGGCTTGATTGATTTGTTGTCCGCGATTTGGACCTTGTTTGCTTTGAAAAGAGATATAGTCCCTTGAAGAAAATCTGATGACAATGGCAAGCAATATTTTTTTATTTTAGCCAGAGCGCCCCTCGAACTAATCGTTAGACCGGAGCGCGGAGAGCCTCTTTCGCAACTTTGAAGGTAATCGTGGCGCCGGAGCAACTCTGACGTTGGGCCGCACATATGGATGCATCTAGTCGCACAGGTTGGCTCAGAAGGTTGATACTCGTAGGTGTGGCGTACTTTGTCGTCGGCATCGCATTCGGTTCGTTTGCCGGTTGGTCGGCGTCCAATCAGATGCGTGTCACTTGGAGAGTGTTGGCGTTCTTGGTCTCCGGCGTCGCATTCGCGATTCATATAGGTTATGAATACTTTCGGTTGGATAACTCGGCCCGTATAACGGCGTCGCACGCAGCCCTCGCCGTCGCGTTCGGAGCTTTCTTGCTCGCTGTCGCAGCGACCGTTCATGCGGTGATGGTCCCGTCACACGCTCCGTATTGGCGGCACCTTCTCGCGCTCGTGGCGTGGCCGGTGCTGACCGCAGTTCCGGCGTTTGTGGTCGCGCTAGTCACGGCAGCCGGGCTAGGCCTTTGGCGACGGAGCACATAGTCTAGTGACGTTGCAGCGTGTGGCCCAACAAAACTGAATGTAAATGCCACACCTGGTCAACTCTGACATTGGATGGGCTATTGAATCGCAACGTAGCAAGAAAGGAGAGTTAGAGGATGGACGACGAACTCCAGGGAAGGCCAAACAGGAGAAAGCGCCAAACCTTTAGACTGGGGGACACGGTGCGCATTCTGTCTGGTCCGTTTGTTTCTTTCACCGGAAAAATCGAAGGCATTAACCAAGACAAAGCACTCCTCAAAGTAAAGTTCGCAATTTACGGCCGCCACAAACCCATTAAGTTAAATTTCTCAGACGTAGAGCGTGTCGGCTTCGTGAGTTTTTGATCCGTTGGGCCAACGGAACATAACGGAAGTTCAAAGCATAGAATGCGCGCTGAACAATTATGAAACTATCATTCCGCACCGTGCTGTTCAACGCCGCGGCGCTTTTGATGATATTCGGGGCCGCCGGATACTCATTTACTGTAGTGCCCGACCTGCATGGCGATCTGGTTGAGATCGGCGTACGGCCAACAGTGCTCGGGGGCACGGTGCTATATCTCTACTTCAGCGCCATCGCGATGTTTGGGTTTGCGCTAATGGTATCTGCCGCAGCGATCCAGGCGATACGCGGGATCTCTCCGGCGCGCTTTCCACTGGTGGTCATCGCAGCGATTTACACAGCCTTTGGAGTCTTGGCGTTCTCGCGGAGCCATAATCCGCATCACCTTGGTCCGTTGGCGATGGGTATGCTGCTTGCCGCCGCGCTCGCCATTCCAGCTTCCAAGACCTCGCTGACCTGAGAGTCGACGCTGGCCGATGTAATCGTCTCGCCGAGTCAACTTTGAATGTTGGATTGCGTTAGACTCTCCGAGACGGGTTTGCCACGAATTGTTTTTTAAGGAGAGTGCTCTGGAGATGAGCCTTACACAGTCCGTCTTTCCGAGCAGCGTGATAAAAACACGAGACGTATCGGGTTTTCAAATGATGGAGGGGTTGTATTATGCAAATACGAGCGTTCCCAGACACTCACATGAGCAAGCTGTGTTTTGCATCGCCTTGAAGGGACGCTGTGCCGAAATCTATGGCAGCGAGGTTCGGGAGTATCAACCGCTCACAGTACAGTTTCTTCCCCCGCATGAAGCTCACTCGTTGAAAATCTCTTCAGCAGAGGTGCGGGCCTTCAGCGTAGAGGTTGCACCTCAATGGTTGGACCGGACAAGGGAATACCCTTTGTTGCTCGATCACTCGGTGCACGCTCCGGGAGGCCTGATCCCGATCGAGTGGCGTGAAGATGATGAAGTAGTGCTGACTGGTCGCGCGGATCTGGTCTATAGTGGCGAATGGTTGGGATAGAAGTTTATGGACCTGAGTATCCGACACAGCCCTTTCGGCGGCCGCGTAATTAAGACGCATGAGTTCTCCGGTCTTCGATTGGTAGAAGGAGCCTATTCCGCGAAGACCAAAGTACCCAAGCATACACACGAGCAGGCCGTCTTTTGCATTGCCTTGGATGGCTTATGTAACGAAGCTTTTGCCGGCAAGCTTCGCGAATATAAGCCCTTCACGGTCGAGTTTCTTCCTTCCAATCAATGCCACTCGCTGGCCTTCCCAGGGGCTGAGACACGCGCCTTCAGTGTGGACATCTCGAGTTTTTGGTTGGAGCGCGCGCGCGAATATTCACTGAAGCTGGAAGATTCAGTGCACTGTCAGGGTGGTTTGTTGAGCGGGCTGTTCATGAAACTCTATTGCGAGTTCCGACAAATGGACAACGCATCACCTTTGGCGATTGAGGGTCTAATTCTGGAGATGCTGGCAGAAGCTTCACGTCGTCAGGTTAAGGTATCAGACCGCACACCTCCGCACTGGCTGACCCAAACGCTGGAGCTACTGCACGAACAATTCTCCGAACCACTGACTCTCGCTCACCTGGCAGCTTCCGTAGGCGTCCATCCCGTCCATCTCGCTCGCGAATTCCGTAAGTTCTACCGCGGTACTATCGGAGAGTACGTTCGCCAGCTTCGCGTCGAGCAGACCTGTCGTGCACTCTGTGCGTCTGATACTCCCTTGTCAGCGATTGGTTCGGCCGCCGGGTTTTCTGATCAAAGTCACTT
>QHXE01000179.1:0-4519 GCA_003222835.1 Acidobacteriota bacterium
CTTTGCAGATTTGGTAGATGAACTTGGCGCGATTCACAGATGTGACCGAACGTATCCGAACCCGCATCGCCCCACGCAGCAGCATCCGGCATCGCACCGATGCCGGCGCCGTCGAGGACGATTAGAGTAATCCGATTGAATTGAACCATCGAGATTAGGGAGGATAAGTTATATAATCGGACGCATGGAAGCAAACGGAACTTTTACATTCACGATGGTTTTCGAACCTGCTGAGGAGGGTGGTTATGTCGTGACATGTCCTGCGCTGCCTGGGTTAGTTACCGAAGGCGACACGATGGAAGAAGCTCGCCGCATGGCTGAAGACGCGTTGCGCGGGTACTTGGAAAGTTTGATTGAAGATGGAATATCAGTACCGCCCGATAAAACTCCCATCACCGAACCTGTCGAAATTGCTCTTACTTAGCTCATCGGGCCATTTCAAGTTGTTCTTGAAGGCCTCTGGCGCGCTCAGATTCAATTTGCTACCTTTGCGACGCTCGCAGGGAGCGAGCAGAAAGGAACCTCACAAATTTGAAACAGAGCCTTCCACCTACTCAACCTAGGAGATTGATCAAAGCTCTTGAGCGCGCGGGATTCTTAGTTCACCGGGTGACTGGGAGTCATTACATTCTCAAACATCCTGAAAAACCAACTCTTCGAGTGACTGTGCCTTTTCATAACCGCGACCTGAAGCGCGGAACGCTTCAATCGATCGTGAAGCAAGCCGGATTCACAAATGAAGAATTTTCGAGGTTGCTATGAAGGGGACTTCTTGAGAGATTTCCAGCAAGGCTATTACCTGCTCCCTTCGAACGCCTGAAAAACCCTCAAGAAAATCATCTATTGAGTCTCCACCCTCGAGGTGAGCGAAAAGACTACTGATCGGTACCCGAGTGCCAGTGAACACCGGCGCGCCGCCGAGAATCTCCGGATCTGAATGGATGATTTCCTCTTCCGTCATAATCAAAGTGTAGCGCTGGAGTGAACGAGGTACAACCTTCCTGGTAATCTATGAAAACAATTCGTCAACCGGCATTCTCCAGCCGGGCACGGCGGGTTCGGCATCGGCAACTTCGCCGCGACGGAATATTTTTGGCGGGTCTGGATCGGCAGCGTCGTAGGACTTGACGACGTCTGGGCTAAGCAGATTAACGTCCCACACAATAAGTGTTCCCGCTGCAAAGTAATCCGCGCGCTTCTCTGCCATCGCGCGTTCAGCATTTCGACCATAGTCGTCTTCACTTCTGACCTCGACGGCAAAGACCGGCGCACCTTCGAGAAACTTCATTCCAGTCGAAGGACCAACGTACCAGGCAGCATCGGGACTAAAGGAGCGACGATTAGGCAGATTCACCAGAAATCCTGCGTTGTCCGCGTATGCGCGTCCTGGCGTCTTGCCTTCGTGTGTACGTAGACTGATATAGACAGAACTGCCGGCGCGTGAAGGCATATCTCCAGTTGGGGGCATCAGTACAATCTCTCCATTCACAATTTCAGCCTTCCCGTTTTCGGGCACACGGTAGAGGTCTTCAACTGTGGCTTCAATGTTGGTGCTCATATCCAAACCTCGTTGCGAATAATAGCGGCTCTACTGCTTTGGCGCATAGTAACCGTCACGCGCTCGTACACTGGCGTCTTTCACTCCGCGCAATTCTACTTTGATCTGACGAAAGCGCCCATCGCGAGTCTTGTTCGACGGATAATAGCCGAGACTGTATTGGGTGCCGATCTCGTTCGCGACTTGCGCAAACGCCGCGCGCGCTTCTCCCAAACTAGCCGCCGCAAAGTTTTTCCCTCCCGAAGCCCGGGCCATCTCGTTCATTTCACGCCGCGCCAGATTGTAAAGCTTCCGGCTGATGTCCATCCGCTCAAATTGTCCCATGCGGCAGAAGTCCTGATAATCTTCCTTCTGCGCCGTCGGCACGAACAATTGACGAAAGCGCTCCAACTGTTTCGCCGACAATGTCAGACGCCCATCGTCCTGGCAATCCTTCAAGAGTCTGTCCTCGACGTAATCTTCAGTGCTGACCTGGATGAAATACGAAGCCACGCCGGCGTGCAGCAGTTTCGCGCGCGCTTCTTCATAACCGGAATCACTGGTGGAATCGACGCCGTCGGTCAGTGCCACGACCGCGCGTCGGCCACGAATTTCGGGCCGCGGCGGATCGCGAAAAATTTGATCGGCGATTCGCCCCAGCGCGTCATAAAAGGGTGTACCGTTGCTGGTCCCCAGGTTCTCGATGGCCCGACGCAGCACTTTGCGATCGTCTGTCACCGGCGCCAAAAGTTCGACCATGGCCTTCGGAGCGCCATTCCCCGGCGCGTTATTGAAAGCGACCAGCGCGACGCGATCGCCGGGCCGCAACGCGTTTATGAAAGCATTCGCAGCGTCGCGAATCAGGCCCAGCAAAGTTGGTGAGGCGCTCGGCCTTTCCATCTTCGAGGACTACAAAGTTTTCAGCCCTCAAATCGGTAAGCGGATGTCCGTTTCGATCGGTCACCACCGCCGGCACGGTAACCAGTTGAGTCTCGACACGTACCACATCGCCTTCGCTGACTTCCTCGGCGGATGATTTCTGTTGCTGATCGGTTGGCGAAGCGTTGGCGTTGGTTGACGTCGAACCAACTTTGCGTGGTCGTTGTTGCTGATTGGCTGGTTGCTGGTCCTGTTGCGCGGCCAGAGGCGCAAGCCACAACAGAGCACAGACAAAACACCCGATCAATTTGATTTTGCGTTCTTGTCCCCGCATGGATTAATGACAGACCGGTCTGGGTGAAACAAATATATCCGTAAACATGCCGTCAGGACAAAAGTGATTCTGGTCTGACGGTGTTCAGAGTACCAACTTTAGTTGGGTCTTGGTGGTTGGTTAGCGCAAAGCCCGACTAAAGTCGGTACTCTATACGCCCGCTTGCCAACCGCTTCCTTGACACCTATCGATCCTTTCCTTACGATCACACTTCGTCGCAACGCGATGGTTCCGAATGATTTTTGAAAGCGGGCACGTATGTCAATGGTAGACGGCTTCCCTTACAAGGAAGAGGTTGGGGGTTCGAGTCCCTCCGCGCCCACCAGTCTGAGATCTCAGATCTCAAATTTGAGATCTGAAAATGCGGAGTCGTAGTTCAGTTGGTTAGAACGCCGGCCTGTCACGTCGGAGGTCGCGGGTTCGAGTCCCGTCGGCTCCGCCATTTATCGATGACTTACGGCTACTGGCACACTTGGATTTATTTGGTGTGTCAGTAGCTGAGTCCTAAAACCCGCCTGGTTCTCCAGTTCATGTGGCTGCTTAAGTTCTTCGCAATAACGATTGGTTTCTTGATCCTTGCTCTTGTCGTTCTTCAGAAGCTTGGCCTCATAGGAATAGGTGTGCGAACCAGTGGGAACGTTTATGTTGACCACTTCGCCAACATTGCAGTTACGACTTGGCTTAACATTATCCTTTTCTTGATTGAGGCAATTCTTGTCTTGATGCTTTTCCGTTTTCGCAATAGCCCTTAGTTTTCTGATTTGAACCAGTAACGGCTTTGCTATTTTCCGATCTCCAAACCTAAAATCGCAGGGCAATGATTCCTGTTGCCAATGCGCTTCAAATTGTCCTCGATCAAACAACCAGTCTGCCTGCCGAATCGGTCGCACTCGTCGATGCACTTGGGCGAATTCTCGCCGAAGATATCGTTGCTGACACTGATTTGCCGCCATTCGATCGCGCGCAGATGGACGGGTACGCGATTCGGGCCGCGGATGTTGCGAACACGCCGGCGCGTTTGCGCATTGTTGGCGAGTCGGCGGCGGGTAATGGTTGGCATCACGAGATGAAGGCGGGCGAAGCTGTGCGCATTATGACCGGCGCGCCCGTGCCTGCCGGGGCCGATGCGGTGCAGCAAGTTGAATTGACGCGCGAAGTTGATGGCGCGGGCTTCGTTGAAATTCTTGAATCTGTCAAGAGGGGCAGATCGATTGTCAAACAAGCTGGCGAAATCAAAGTGGGCGAGACTGTTCTGCGCGCGGGCGAAGAGATAAGTGCGGCGATGATCGCGACGCTGGCATCGTTTGGATATGCGCAACTGAAAGTTGGACGGCGGCCGCGAGTGACGGTGATGGCTACGGGCGGCGAGCTTGTCGATGTGGATCAAAGACCCGGACGCGATCAGATTCGCGATTCAAATAACTACACCATTGCCGCGTATGCTTCGCTTGCCGGCGCAATCGTCGAACGCTTGCCTCTGGTGGGTGATGATACTGAAGAACTGAAACGACGGATCTCAAAAGCCTCCGAAGCGTCGGATGTGCTGATCACCTCAGGCGGGGTATCGATGGGCGTTTACGATTTCACCAAGGCCGCGTTGAAAGAACTAGGCGCGGAAGTATTTTTCGAGCGTGTGGCATTACGGCCCGGCAAGCCAACGGTCTTCGCGCGACTCGGCAACACGCTCGTGTTTGGCTTGCCCGGCAATCCAGTTTCGGTTGCAGTGACTTTCAACCTATTTGCGCGAACGGCGCTGCGGGCGATGCAAG
>QHXE01000179.1:4618-7676 GCA_003222835.1 Acidobacteriota bacterium
AAGCTACGGCACTGATCAATCTTCCGATAAAAACTAACACTGTGCGCGCCAGAAGGGTCGTAAGGATTGTGCGGCTTCCAAATTAAGCAGCCGGGCCCATCAGTATTTGTGAGGAGAGGTGTTTCTCGAATCGGTAGTTTTAAGGCACCCTGCCATTAGCTCGCTGCCATTACTCATCGTGACAAAGACCGCGTCGATCGCAGCCCGGCTGATTGTCGATACCTGTTTTTCCTTAGACACCTGCTCTTTGACCCAATCGTAGAGTTTCCCTTTAGGAATTTTCAGATCGACCTGCTCACCCGGTCGAAGGCATGTCTGATTTTCTCTGTTACCGCAGGGTGCCAGAAAAGGTATCTGCGGCGAACGACTAGTCTCAGGTAATGTCACGGTGATTTGTACAAATGTAATATCTTCCGCGGAAATGTTTTTAACCCGAAACGTCAGGTCGTTGATCCACTCAATGCCCGCGGGAACTGGATCTCCGATGGTTACGACTCGGCCACCGATCAGAATTTCTTCCAGTTCCAGCGCGTCGATTTGTTTTGACCATGGTTCAGTAATCACCCCGGTGTTTATATCGCGGTGATTCGCCCACTCCACAACCTTGCGCTGCTCTTGCGCGGGCGAGACGGCGAAAACAATTAGGGTCAGGAGACAGGCCGTAAATGGTAAATAGGTGCGTGGCATCACGTGAATTGTCGCGTATGATTATTCTGCTATTCTCGCTGCGAATGCAATGAGCACAGGCGTCGGATCATCGTTTGAAAAGAACGGCCGCGCGCGATCCTTCGCAGCGCCCGCGCCTCTGGCCCATCAAGCTATTCACGACACGGTGGTCGGCATTCTGGAGAATCAACCACGTGGCGCGCTCCTTGACGTGCCGGCCGGCGAAGGTGCGCTGGCGGCGCGTTTGATTGAGGCGGGATTCGACGTGCGCTGCTGCGATCTCTATCCCGAGATCTTTCGCCTCGATGGTGTCGACATTCACCAAGGAAACCTGGATGCTGAGCTGCCTTTTGATGATCGCTCCTTTGATTACGTCACTTGTCTGGAAGGTTTGGAGCACATCGAGAATCCGCAGCAGGCGATGCGCGAGTTCTCGCGTTTGATGCGGCCAGGCGGACATTTGATCGTCAGCGTGCCGAACATCCTGAACATTGAAGAGCGCCTGAAGTGGCTCGTCTACGGTTACACCTCGCATTTCAAACCAATCACGCGCGAAGGGCGTGAGCGATTGCGCGCGGAGCATGCCAATCGCGAAGAGATAGCGGCCCACGTCAATCCGATCGGGTATTCGGAGCTGCGTTACATCCTGGAGAAGTATGGATTTGAAATCGCGAGCGTGCATCGCGACAAACCAAAAGCGCGGGCGTGGCTCTACTGGCCGATTGTGATCGTGATTCGGTTGATCGCTCGACTGACTCCAGCGACGAAACGAAAGGAGCGTTGGACTGAGGAACTCGTGTCTGACGAAATTCTTTTGGGTGGGAACACCTTGATCGTTCATGCGGTTCTGAGTAATGTGACGGGGAGTTAACCGCAGAGGAGGCAGAGGTTTTCGCAGAGGGCGCAGAGGTTGACGGATTACGAGCTTACACAAAAGGTGATTGGGTGCGCCATGAAGGTTCACAGCGCGCTTGGTCCTGGCCTGCTTGAGTCAGCTTATCAAGAGTGTTTGTTTTTTGAGTTGGCTAAGGCGGGATTGTTTGTCGAAAAGCAGAAGCCAATGCCGTTAGTCTATTCAGAAGTCAAGCTTGAATGCGGCTATCGGGTAGATCTAATGGTTGAGCGACGGCTGATCCTGGAAATCAAATCCGTAGAAGCGATAAACGATATACATATGGCGCAAGTCTTGACTTATCTCAAGCTGGCCAATCATCGACTAGCCTTGCTAATGAATTTTAACGTACTGCATTTACGCGACGGCATAAGAAGGGTCGTCAATCACTATGATGACTCCGCGTCCTCTGCGAAAACCTCTGCTTCCTCTGCGGTTAATTCCCGTTCATGAAAGATCTAACTCACATAGACGAACACGGCCGTGCAAAGATGGTCGACACGACCGAGAAGCCTGAGACGGCTCGGCGAGCAATTGCTTCAGCGTGCGTTTTGATGTCCGCGGAAACAATCAACGCGATTCGCCGTCACACAACACCTAAAGGCGATCCGCTGGAAACAGCCCGACTCGCCGGCATCATGGCGGCTAAGCGCACGCATGACTTGATTCCGCTTTGCCATCCGCTGCCGCTCACGCACATCGACGTGCGCGCTGAGTTACAAGAGACAGGTGTTTATCTGGAATCAGAAATCACGACTCGAGCGCAGACCGGCGTCGAAATGGAAGCGCTCACCGCAGTGTCTGTGGCGGCGCTCACTGTCTACGACATGTGCAAGGCTCTGGATAAAGGAATGACGATTAGCGACATCCGCCTCGAGCTGAAGACCGGCGGAAAATCCGGCGACTATCGACGCGAGCGAAACCAAGGGAACAAGCTGAGCACAATCGACGTTCAGAAGCATAGACTTTAGTCTGTGATGTGTTGAGTGAATAGTCGCAGACGAGGAATCATAAACTGAAGGCTATGCTGCGAATGCGGAGGATTCACCGATGAAATACAAACTTTCTCAGGATGCCCGACCTCAAGCCATGACACTGCTTTTGGCTGCGGCCATTTCGATCATTTTATGGTTTATTCCCTTCGCCGAAATTCTCAGTTATCCGTTTCGCATCTTCGTGACGTTCATACATGAAGGCGGACATGCGGTCGCCGCCTTATTAACCGGAAACTCCGTGCAGAGCTTGAGCGTGGCCATGAATGGCAGCGGCGAGACCTACACAACGCAAGGCGGGATGTTCTCGCAGATGCTGGTTGCCAGCGCGGGCTATTTGGGCGCGATGAGTTTTGGCGCGTTGCTGCTGATCTTGATTCGCCGCGCAATCGCCGCGCGCTTTGTGCTGTTCGGTTCAGCCGCGTTGATACTACTGTTGACAACGGTCTTCGGACTTTTCAAACCAATCGTCGCGGGTTCGTGGGGCTCGCTGACGGGAATTCCATTC
>QHXE01000180.1 GCA_003222835.1 Acidobacteriota bacterium
CTTCGGGATTTTTGTGCGCCCGATCTCCAGAGCGCACGTCAAATCTGCCATTGATGAAATGACGGACATTCTGCGCCGGCGCCGCCAGGTTTCTTCTGACCAGCCAAACAATTTCGGCATTTCCTCCCAGGACGCTCTGCTCGACATCTACAATCAGTTAACGGGCGCAACCTATCTGGTGCTGACGGCGGTTTCTGCGGTTGCTCTAATGATCGGCGGTATCGGCGTGATGAACATCATGCTCGTGTCAGTCACTGAAAGAACCAAAGAGATCGGCTTGCGCAAAGCTGTTGGCGCTACGCGCATCAACATCCTTTCGCAGTTTCTGATCGAGGCGGTGGTGCTGACCGCCATCGGCGGACTGATTGGATTGACGGTTGGAGAGTTGGCGAGCATCTTGATGAACAAGTATTCGCCGCTGCCGGCATTTGTGCCCGCATGGGCCATCGGTGTCGGCATAGGCATCTCGGCAGGAGTAGGAATCATCTTTGGACTCTGGCCGGCATGGAAAGCGGCGCGATTGGATCCGATTGAATCGTTAAGATGGGAATGAGCCGTTTCAAAAACCGCGAGCGCTAGCGACCGGATCATTTGCCATTTCCGAAAACTGACAAATGATCGCGTCGCTACCGATCGCGGTTCTTAAACGTCGCGAGATAACCAATTCGACGTCCCAGTCGTAGTAATAGTCGGATGAAACTTTTCGAAATTCTTAAAGTTGCCATCGCCGCCATATGGGCGCACAAGCTACGATCTGCCCTGACGCTTCTGGGGATGATCGTTGGCGTTACGGCTTTTGTGACAGTTGTCTCGTTAATTCAGGGCTTCAACGTTTACATTGACGAAAAGATCGCGGGAATAGGGGCCAAGTCGTTTTCGGTTCAGCGCTTCAATCCGTTCGAGGATTTCAAAGACACCGACACGATCGCTGCCGGATTGGAGCCAAGGCGCGCGGCACGCCATCTCAGGTCAAGCGAAACGACCAGTTGCTGGAAGATATCTTCGTTAGCGGCGCGACCGCAAATACGGCGGACATCGAGAACCGCACCATCACTAACGGTCGTTTCTTCAGCGAGTCAGAGAATGAGGGGGCCGCCCGCGTGGCTTACGTCGGCGCGGATATCGCCAACAAATTGTTTCCTGCCGGCAATCCGATCGGTGGAGAAATTTCAATTCGGGGAATGCCTTATCGGGTGATTGGAGTTGAAGAAGTTAAGGGTACTGTTTTCGGGATTTCCCAGGACAACTTCATTGTGATCCCGCTCAAGACTTACTCGATCGATTTTGGATCCTTGATTAGACAACGCTCGCTCTATTTTATCGCCACTTCAAAGACCGACGACACTTTTAACGACGCCGTCGAGGAATCGAGATTTTTGATGCGCGCGCGCCGCCATCTAGGATCGAACGAGAAGGACAACTTTGGTATCGTCACGCCGGACGCGATCACCGGCTTACGGGATCGACTCTTCGGCACGATCTTTCTGGTGGCCGTTTCTGTTCCAGCCATTGCTATGATTGTGGGCGCCATCGTGATTATGAATATCATGCTGGTCTCCGTGACGGAGCGAACCAAAGAGATCGGGCTACGCAAATCACTCGGCGCCCGCAAGGCCGACATTCTCAAACAGTTTTTGTTTGAATCCGTAACCCTGGCTACCATCGGCGGGGCGGTGGGGATATTTCTGGCGTGGATTGTGGGCAAGATTGTTACCGCGACTTTTTTCCCCACTTACCTTTCTTTGGTGGCGATTCTGTTCGCGCTTGCCGCTTCGGGAGGAGTCGGAGTCCTTTCAGGAATTGTGCCTGCGTGGAAAGCCGCGCGGCTGGATCCGATTGAAGCGCTGCGGGCGGAGACGTGAACTGCGGGGTTGGGAAATTGAAAATTGCAAAGTTTTGCGGAACCGAGACGTCTTTGCACTTAGGCCTCAGTAAATTTGAAATTTGCATTTTTCAGCAATTTTCAATTTGCAATCTCTTGAGAGCAAACCAACACGAGATTCTCAGAGTCGCTCTCGGACAGCGGTCTATTCCGAGCCTCGCTGTTGGCCGGCCACGCCTCTAACTAACGTTGGAAGATAGCTCAGTTTCGCAGCCGGCAGCTCTTGTCCGGGAACGCCGAAATAAGCGAGCCAAAGAATCGGCGGAGCTTTCATGCCGGTCTTGTGCGAAGCGATTGCAATCCAGACCCTGAGCACTCGGCCATCCGAAAGTCGCGAATAAAGCTTTCCGCAAATCGGCGGGTCAGCGTCATAACTTTGAACTCCGATTTGCTCTCCGCAGTCTTCAATCTTCCACTCTTGTCTGGCATTGCCGATCAAAGAGCGAATCCACGGATCGAAACTTTGCTTGCGTAGGTTCGGATCCAATCTGGAAACGTCGACGCCCTTCGCATAATTGATCATGCGCTGGTCGCGCGCGTTGGTTTGCGCGTGCGTCGGCATCAAGGTTAACAACGAAGTCAGAAGCGCGACTAAAAAGTGCGATTTTCTCAACATGCTAATCACCACCCTTCACAATCCATCCACCGCCGAGAACTTCGTCTCCGCGGTAGAACACTGTTGCTTGTCCGGGGGTTATTGCTCTTTGGGGTTCGACGAACTTGATATGCGCATGGTTGTCCGCGAGAGATGTAATCGTCGCCGGCGCCGCGGTGTGACGATAACGCACGCGTACTTCGGCTTGCAGAGGTTCGCTTGGATCGTCGAGGGCAATCCAATTCACGCCTGCGGCCATGAACTCATCGCTCAACAATTCTTCCTGCTTGCCGACGATGATGCGGTTTCTGTTCGAATCGATTCGGGCGACGTAGAGAGGTTGCGCATCAGCGATGCCAATGCCGCGTCGTTGCCCGATCGTGTAATGATGAATGCCGGCGTGCGTGCCGATCACCGCGCCTTTCGTGTCGACGATTTCGCCCGCGCCCGGCAAGCGATCAGTTTGAGCTTCCGCGGCGAGATAGCGATCGATGAATCCGGCATAATCACCGTCAGGAACAAAACAGATTTCCTGCGACTCTTCCTTTTCCGCAACCGCGAGATCGTTACGTCGCGCGGCGTCGCGCGCGTCGGGCTTTGACATTTCACCCAGCGGAAATAACGCCCGTGAAAGCTGGTCCTGCGTCAATTCCCAGAGAAAGTATGACTGGTCCTTCCCCGGGTCGGATCCTCGCAGCAATCTATACCGACACGTCGCTGCCTCGAAATCAACGCGCGCGTAATGGCCCGTGGCTACCTTCTCGCATCCCAAACTCGCCGCCAGCTTGTCCAGCGATGCAAACTTCAGACGGCTGTTGCAGGCGACGCAGGGAATAGGTGTCTCGCCATTGAGATAACTGGCGACGAATGGCTGCACGACGTCGCGCTCGAATTCCTGTTCGAGATTCAAAACATAAAACGGAAAACCCAACTCTTCCGCCACGCGACGTGCGTCGTAAACATCGTCCAGCGAGCAGCAGCGCGACGGCAAAGGCTCGCCGTTTTCATCCACACTGATACCGCGGCGTTGGTTCCACAACTGCATCGTAAACCCGATGAGTTCGTGGCCCTGCTCCTTCAAAATCGCCGCAGCCGCGGATGAATCCACGCCGCCTGACATTGCAACTGCAATCTTCATTCTGGGTACGCACGCCTCCGGCGTGCCCTTCGCACTTACTACCTATGATAGATTACCAATTGCCATTGATCATAACCGGCACGCCGGAGGCGTGCGTATCCAGCAACTATGCCTGAACGCGCCATCGAAGAATACCGAATCGCAGAAGAACCATATTATCTGCCTGTCGATCATGAGATCGATCTGTTCGAAGCCGCGCATGCCGCGCATCTGCCCGTGATCTTAAAAGGCCCGACCGGCTGCGGCAAGACGCGCTTTGTCGAACACATGGCTTGGCGGCTCGAACGTCCGCTCATCACCGTCGCTTGCCACGAAGATCTTTCGTCAACCGATCTAGTCGGGCGATTTTTGATCGAAGGCGAAGAGACTGTGTGGCATGACGGTCCGCTCACCTCAGCCGTGCGACACGGCGCGATCTGTTATCTCGACGAAGTAGTCGAAGCGCGCAAAGACACCGTCGTCATTATCCATCCGCTCACCGATCATCGTCGCCGTCTACCCATTGAAAAGCGCGGCACCATTCTCGAGGCCCCATCGGATTTCATGCTGGTGGTCTCTTACAACCCTGGCTACCAATCGATTTTGAAAGATCTAAAACAATCAACCCGGCAACGCTTCATCGCGATCGACTTCGATTACCCCCCGCCCGAAATGGAAGCCGAGATCGTCGCCCGCGAAGGCGGCATCGACGAAGGCTCTGCACGCGATCTGGTCCTGAT
>QHXE01000181.1 GCA_003222835.1 Acidobacteriota bacterium
AGAGAGACCCAATCGGTCCAACCCACAACGAAGCTGACGTAGTCGCTGAAGGCACGGCGGGCGACGGAGTAGTACGCCCCGGCACTGGGAATCATGGCGCCCACTTCAGAAAGCGACCAGGCACCGGCGAGGGAGTAAAAGGCTCCAACGATCCAGGCAAACATGACGAGCGAGATGCTGGGCAGACGGGCAGCAATCCCACTGGGCGTGCGCATGATGCCCGATCCAAGGGAATTGCCGAGAGAGACCGCGATGCCGAAGCCAACACCCAAGACACGGAGGAGAGTCCCTTTGGACTCGGAGGTGGTGTTCGACAGCACGGCCATGGCCCCGAGAGCGTACCACGAATGGACCACCCCCCTAGAACTGACTTGGCGCACTTCGAGAAACTCAAAGAGCAGGTTCTGGTCGAATTGTCGGCAAGCCTTACCTAATCGCGTTACGTGTGGAGTTTGCTGAGTTCCCCTTGTTTCCCGTTTTCTAGTGGTTTCCCCATGATTTTTCAATTTGTATTTCCGGGACCCCTGACCATCACTCGCAGGTGAGCAGGTTCATTTTATCTGCGCAGACGTGTCTAAGGAGAACGACAATGAACGAACCGGGCTACAGTCCATGGAAAAAACTTCAGGAGCATTGGCTAAGCCGTCGCAGTCTGATCCGTGGAGCGGCGGGCACGGCGCTGGGAGCGGGTCTATTGCGTCCAAAGTTAGCCTATGCCAGCGATGACGATAGCGACAGCGAACACAGCGCGTGCGTCGGTCCTAATCCGATCCCGGGTGGTGTCACAGGACTTAAGCCCTTCGGGATCTTCATCCACCATAATCCGTTAAATCCCACCAATGCTCTGGCCGATATCAGCGACCCATCGCAGATTACGGACTTCGATGGGTTCGTGGGACTGACACACATCCGCGGCGGCGGGACGGGAACAGACACGGCCACGGGCGCCACCACGCCGTTGGCGTTCCAGGCCGACATGGGTTTCAGTCAGGGAAAGTTCATCGGTACGGATGGCCGCCAACACCGCGGCACGTTCGCCTTTGTTGACTTGACGTGTATACCGGTCCGGTTGGATCGGCCAGTCTGGCCCAACAGATTCACGACTACAACGTGCATGTTGATCGAAACGACGTGTTTTGGATGACTCCTGTGAGGCACGACGCCGTCGAGGTTGACTTCGATGACGCACGGGCCCACTTGCGGGTTCGGGACTTAAACGTCTTCGACGACCACGATCTTGCCAACTCCCTGACACAAGGACTGGGGCTTCCCAATCCGCCCATCGCGGGGGTCTTCCCGGTCCGCGCGAAGGTCTCCTTCGACGTGGAATGGAACGCGGCCCTGACGATGGCACAAATTGAAAACAGCTCGCAAAATTTCAAAGGCAGTTTCTTAAGCACTGGAGCCACGATTAGTTGGTCTGCCGAGCAGCTTGGCTTTCGATTCGAGTCAGACATGCCGCCCGACCCTAAAGCAAACTTGGTTTCGGTGTTAGGACGGGAGCGAAACGGAGCTTTCTTCTCTTGATGCTTCTTGGGGACAGCGCGAGGGAACACGCAAAATGGACCTTGTGCCGGCGTGCGGGTTTCATGCCCCGCTCGCCATCTTTCGCGGCTAAGCGAACCGCTGCGTCGATTGCTTCCGAGTACCCAGTCATTCGTCCACAAAGGGTCGCTCTACTCGTACTTCCCGCGCTCCCTGTCTTTCGCACGAAGATATGCCTCAATTTCCGTTTTGCCTGCGTGTCTCGCCCAGTCGGCCGGGGTGGCCTGCCAGAGGATATCCTTCAAATCCAGTCTTGCCCTGCGTTCGACGAGGAGCTGAACCAGTTCGTTATAGCCAGCCCCAGCGGCCTGATGCAAAGGTGTCGTATGGGAATGGCCCCCCACGGGGTTGTATCGGTTTGGGTCTTCGCCGGCGTCGAGCAACAGTCGAACGATTTCGATGCGGCCAAACTGCGCTGCCAAGGCGAGTGCCAGGTGGCGATCGCGACTGTCGGCGGTTGGAAGTAATCGGCGGAAATCGTCGATTTCTCCCAGCGCTGCCGCGATGGGCAAATTGATGCGAGCACCGCGCCCAATCAAAGCGTTCACAGCTTGTAACTCGCCATTCAACGCTGTCGCCTCGATGGCGCCGTCGGGATCTGCTCCGTGATGGCAAAGCAGTTCGATGAGTGGAAGTTGCACGCGACATTCACGTGGCACACTGCCAGTTGCGACGAGCATTAGCGTTTCGTTCACTGCGGGTTGTTCGACACCGGCATCGAGAATGGCCTTAGCGACCTCAACGATGTTCTGCGGCAGGGTGCCATGGCGGACCGGATTCTCCGCCACAAATTCCAATAGTGTAGGATTTCGAAAATAATTCCCACCTTCGAAGATGACGTGCTGATGCCCCAGGTTCGGGTGTCGGTTCAGGTGTTCCCGCAAACCTGCGACGTCACCCGCATCGAGCAGTTCTACGGCGCGACGAAATGCGGCATCTTCGATCCGCTCATGGTGCGGCAAATTGAGCCGATCGGAAAGGGTTGGTTTTTCGATGTGCCGTTTCAGTCTCGTCCAGCTCGGAAATCCATACTCGCGAGCGATTGTGAGTTGAGCGTCACTAAGGCTTGGCTGGTCGCCGAAAATTTCAGCGTCCGTAGCCCTATTAAAACGTGGATGAAATTCTCTGAACCGCTGGGCCACCCCTGGGTTGCGGGCAGCGTGATCCCTCAGCAAGTCTTTCGCTTGATATTTCAGATGATCGAGGTTCGGATTCGATGGGAGGCGTCTTACGGGCATGACGAACTTCCTTTCGTAAGCCCGAGATCCGCATTTACGGGCAGAAAGTAAGTTCGTGGAATCGAATTGTTGTGATCAGGTGGACTTCTGTCCTTTCCGCGGACCGGATGCGCCCTTTGCGCTCCAACGATCTTACCACGAAGATAGAGGATCCTTGGGCTGTCATCCTCTCATAGGCGACCAGCTTTACCTGGTCCTCATCCAGCCCGCTCGGAATACCTCACTTCGCGGATAGGAAGTGGAGGATCTCCCGCATCACGCGCTCTCCTTGATCCGTTCGGAAGAGATACTGAGCATGTGCAGAACCGTCAAGAATGATCAGCGCTTTTGGTTCGGGAGCTTTCTCGTATTGCTCCTGAATCCTGGGAAGGCGTGGTCCATCCGCGCTTGAATCTTCGCGTGCCACGATGAACAGGCTGGACGACTTGAGCTTCTGGGCGGGGCCATTCGGCGTTCCGCCAAGTAATACCAGACGATCGATCTCACCTGGCCGAGAGGCAATGGACGCATCGCCCGCAGCTCCTGCTCCCATGCTGCCCCCGACTACCGACACGCTCTTCGCGCCCGTCTTTCGCAGATAGCGGACAGCGGCCAGCACATCCAACTGGAGCGGCGCACTTAAAACGTCGGACTGGCCTGGACCTCGCGACTTACCGTAACCGCGGAAGTCGAGCGCCAGCACTCGAAATCCTGCCCACGCGAGCGTTCGAGCCTGCTTTTCCCAGCTCTCCTTGTTGAAACGGCCCCCATGGGCCAGCACGATGCCTCTGTCACCTTCTCCGTAAACATCAGCGTAAACTTCGCCCCCGTCCTCGGTCGGAAAGGAAACTGTCTTTTGCGCGGCAGCGCTCCCCGCAAACAACAACGCAACAACGACAGCAATAGATTCCATAATGCGTGTGGGTATCCCGTTCTCTGAGGTTGCGTCGCAAACCGGGGAGTCGTGTGACTGATCTCGCGTCGCCGGAAAGCGCCAGTCGGAGCACTGCAGTTCGCTATTCTTCGCTTGACAAATCAGCGCGCGAGTCTCCGGAATGGACTGGATCAACTTTAGGCCGCGTTCCAATCCAAGGACGCAAACCGCTGTGGCCAAAGCATCAGCCGTAGTGTCGTCCGGTGCGATCACTGTGACGCTAACCCGCCCGGTGATCGCACGTCCGCTCTTAGGATCGACAATATGAGAGTAGCGCGTCCCGTTAATCTCGACGTGCTGCTCCAAATCTCCAGATGTCGAAATACCAGCATTGTGCAGGGCGACGTACCGCTTGGGCCTTTGCGCCGGCGAATCGAGTGAGGCCACCGCAATTGTCCAGCCGTTCCCTTCCATATCCGGCGGTGGCTCGCCGACCGCGATATCTCCACCCGCCGCGACTAGCGCGCGATCAATTCCGTATCCTTTCAGCACCCGCAGCGTTTCGTCGGCGGCATAACCTTTCGCGATCCCGCCCAAGTCGAGCAGCATGCCGGGTTTCAATAGCTGCGCCGTTCGCGCCTTGGCGTCGAGCCGCAGTTTCTCGTGCCCGACG
>QHXE01000182.1 GCA_003222835.1 Acidobacteriota bacterium
AACGATCTTGAATGCGCTCAAAGCAAACGCGACGCGATCTATGAGGGACGCCGGTTGTTGGTGTTCCGACCAGAGTCCATGGACCTACCGCGGCAGCAAGAAATACCTTTGGACAGAGAAGGAATTGGCGGACGCGATAGCTTACGTCGAGTATGATCAAGGCGAACCCTGCCCTGAGTTACAGAACCGCGAGCGGTAGCGACCGGCTTCCTGCATATGCGGATCTCTTTAGAAAACAGAAGGCCGGTCGCTACCGCTCGCGGTTCTGTAACTCAGGCATTGACATCCAACCACGCGCGGCGGTAGTGTGTAATCCCGTGAATCCCACGGGCTCAAATCCTAAAGAATTTGCCGTCGCAATAATTCCCGCTCGCTATAGTTCTACTCGTCTTCCTGGCAAGCCTTTGTTGTTGATTGCCGGAAGACCGCTGGTTTTGTGGGTAGC
>QHXE01000183.1 GCA_003222835.1 Acidobacteriota bacterium
TGGCCACCACGTGCGAACCCATTAGCGATATTAACGATGTTCTGAATCCCGCAGTTGTAAAAGTGATCATCGATAATAATGGTTACGCTGAATCGTTTTCCCGTAATCCCATTCCGTTTCCTAATCAGGCCGTCCAGCGATACGGCTCGATCGAAGCAGCGCTCTGGAACGAACCGGCGCTGCTTTTTTCATTTAGGAAACACACGGGGCTTTACGTCTATCGCCGCGACTTTCTCCTGGATTTCGCAAGCTGGCCACAGTCTGAATCTGAAAAGCTGTATTCGCTCGAACAGTTGCGGGCGCTGGAGCGCGGGGTCAAAATCAAAGTGATCGAAGCCGTGAAGCCGTCGATAGGCGTGGACACATTTGACGATCTCGAACGAGTGCGAGCGATATTACAATCGGAAATGAAGGTGCCGGCATGAATGCGACTGACTGGATCGGAATAGGAGTTATCGTCCTGGTGATTGTGGGTGGACTTCTCCTGCTCAATCAAGTCACCAAGCCGTACGACGTTAAGAACGAGGAAGAGTTCGAGAAGCGCAGGAAAGAGGGTACGGGATTACTTACCGCCGGTATGATGGGCTTGCAGCAGATTCTGGATCCCAGCGCCAAGAAAGCGGTCGAAGTTCAGCAGGATTTGCGGCGTGGGATTTACGATGACGAGGAAGAGGCGGACGATCCTCCGGAAGCAGGAGTTGACGCACGCGAGCGAGGAGAGCAATGAGCTGGGACATTTTTGTTCAGGACCTTCCCATCGACGTGCGCAGCTTGGACGACGTTCCACACGATTTTGTTCCCGCCTCGATAGGCGCAAGGTCTGAAGTCATTCGCAAGATTAAGAAAGTTGTGCCCTGGGCCGACTTTTCGGATGCCAGTTGGGGAATAATCGACGGGGAAGGCTTCTCGATCGAGGTGAATCTGGGTTTGGATGAAGAATTGCGCAGCTTCGCGTTTCACGTGCGCGGCGGTGATGAGGCGGCACGGGTAATCTCAGAAATTCTCACAAGTCTGAACTTAAGAGCTTTAGATGCCAGTACCGGAGAGATTTTCGCTTTGAGGGCGTAGCTTACTGGAGGAAAAATGCCTAAATACATCTTCGTAACAGGTGGCGTGGTTTCGAGTTTGGGTAAGGGACTGGCGGCGTCTTCCATCGGCTGCCTGCTGGAAGCCCGCGGTCTGCGAGTGACGCTGATGAAACTGGATCCGTATATCAACGTCGATCCGGGAACGATGTCGCCGTTTCAGCATGGCGAAGTCTTCGTTACCGACGATGGGGCGGAGACCGATCTCGATTTGGGCCATTACGAGCGCTTCACGCACGCGCATCTGTCGCAAGCTAACAACTGGACTACAGGGCGAATATATCTCTCGGTGATCGACAAAGAGCGCCGCGGCGATTATCTCGGTAAAACGATTCAGGTCATTCCGCACGTCACCAACGAAATTAAGGAAGCGATTCGGTCGGTGACAGTTAACGGCGAAGCAGACGTGTTGATTGTCGAGATTGGCGGCACGGTCGGCGACATCGAATCGCTGCCATTTCTCGAAGCGATTCGTCAAATGGGCAACGAAGAAGGGCGCGAGAATGCTGTGTTCATTCATGCTACGCTCGTCCCATTCATTGCCGCGGCGGGCGAGTTGAAGACCAAGCCAACGCAGCATTCAGTGCGCGAGCTGCGCGAGATCGGAATTGCTCCTGACATTCTGTTATGCCGATCCGATCGGCCACTGTCGCACGATCTGCGATCGAAGATTGCGCTCTTCTGTAACGTGAAAGAGACCGCCGTGATCACCGCGCAGGACGTCGATACGATTTATGACGTGCCGCTAGCGCTTCACGATCAAGGATTGGACGAACTGATCGTTTCTTTGCTTCAGTTAAATGAAGCGGCGGCGGCTGCAAATCTTACGGCATGGCGCAAGCTGGTCGATACAATTCGCGAACCTTTGGCCGGCGAAACCTCAATCGCTATCGTGGGAAAATACGTCGAGCTTGAAGACTCTTATAAGTCTCTGCGCGAAGCGCTGACGCATGGTGGAGTCGCCAACGATCTGCGCGTCAATATTCGCTGGATCGAATCTGAAGAATTAATGGACGACAACTACGAAGCCCGTCTGCGTGACTTTGACGCGATTCTGGTTCCCGGCGGGTTTGGCAAGCGCGGCATCGAAGGAATGATTCGAGCGATCTCGTACGCCCGACGTACGCGCACCCCTTACTTCGGAATCTGTCTCGGCATGCAAACCGCCTGCATCGAGTTCGCTCGCAACGTCTGTGACCTTAAAGACGCGGACTCGACCGAATTCAATGTCGAAACGCCGCACGCAATCATTTTCAAGCTCCGCGATTTGGTTAACGTCGAAGAGATGGGAGGCACGATGCGGCTCGGCGCCTGGCCGTGCTTGCTGACTCAAGGTTCGCTGGCGCGGGAGATTTACGGCGGCGCGGAAGAAATTGGCGAACGCCATCGGCATCGTTACGAATTCAATCCCAAGTCTCGAGAAACTCTGGAGCAAGGCGGACTGATCTTCAGCGGCGCATCGCCTGAT
>QHXE01000184.1 GCA_003222835.1 Acidobacteriota bacterium
TCTCCGTAACGAAGAAGGACTTTGTAAGAGCTGGGCAAAACAGTCCGATTCGGGACGAGTATCCAAACGGAACGGAGCTGACCGTTAGCGAGTTGCTGCGATATGCGATATCGAAAAGCGATGGGACGGCGAGCGATGTCTTGATGAGAGTCGCCGGCGGAGCGGACGCTGTGCAGTCATACCTCGGCGAACTCAAGATTAATGAGATGGTCATTGCCAATACTGAGAAAGAAATCGGGCAGGATTGGGAGACGCAATATCGTAACTGGTCGTCGCCGGAAGCGGCGGTCGCTTTGCTGCGCGCGCTGCATGAGCGGCGTGGGCTTTCTGAATCGGGTCAGATGTTGCTGCTCAAATTTATGATCGAATCGACGCCGGGTCCGAAGCGTTTGAAAGGGCTCTTGCCCGCCGGGACGATCATCGCGCATAAGACCGGAACGTCAGGAACCGAGAATGGAATCACAGCGGCGACCAACGATATAGGAATCATTACGCTGCCAAACGGAAAGCATTTGGCTATCGCTGTCTTCGTTGCGGATTCTGCGGCGGATGAAGCCTCGCGCGAGGGAGTGATTGCGAAGATCGCCAGGGCCGTTTGGGACACGTGGAGCAGGTAAAGCATCCACAGATTGGGCAGATTACACAGATGGAAATCCAGGAAAAAAGAAGGAGCGAAGCGACATACAGCAATTACAAATATGTTCAGCAGTTGTGCTTAATCCGTGGAATCTGCGTATGAAATCCAATCGAAGAAGCTTAAGATGCCGGGGCCTACGCTTCACCTCTTCCTACATCGAGCGTTCCGTATGGAACATTCTTCGTTGATTACGCGCAACAGGAATTTCATCATAAAGAATCGAATTGTAATCTCACGGGCGTTCGCGTTTCAGCGCGATTGCGCGAACAATTAATTTCACTCGTGAAATCCTGAATATGCTGCTCGCGGGCCGCTGGGGCCTCCTGCTTGCAAGTCGATATCACCGGAATAGATTTTCGACCAAGGAGGTTAAGACATGAGAAAGATACTTACACTAGTACTGGCGTTAGCGTCGTTTGGATTTATGGGTTCATGGTCCGAGGCGAAGGGCAACGCCGTAACGAAGGCTAATCCACAAGTCCAAATCCGTATCGGTAGGCGTCGTCAGTACGACCGCGATCGTTACCGTCGTGAATACCGTGAAAACGGTTACAACACCTGGAACACGACTGAGACGCGGATCGTCCATGATGGATGGCGAACTTATCGCGAGACCTATCAGGTCAGACATTTCCCCGATGGCAGAACCCAGATGATTCTGATAAGCCGCGATAGAGTCTACTAAGAATAATTAGTTGTGACGTTGGAGGCCGACACGACCGAAGCGAAGTTCGGAAGTGCCGGCCTCTTTTTGTGTTTGCCGAAAGAATGAGCCTCCCTTTACTGCCTCCACCATCCAGGCTGCCCCGTCTGGGGATCCCGGGTGGGGCTAGTGCCCCGCGATCTGTGCCGCGCGATCTTGTCGATTTGCACCGATAGACGTATAAGACACGGCATGCTCAAAATCGCAATTCCTGTGCTTCACGTCAGCAGTTCGGTTGCGGCAGAAGAGTTCTACTGTAATCGCCTCGGATTTCGGCAGGACTTTGCAGAGCAAAGAGCAAAGGGCAAAGAGAGAGGGCACAACTAAACTTCAGTCTAGTATCGGATTATTGCTGCACCTCCCATCAGATCATCTACAAATCAGCCCACAGAGAATGCCGCGGATCTTGCGCAGACATTCTGGCATCGTGATTGCCATCGCCGAGGAGAAGGCAGGAGGCAGACGGCAGGAGACAGGAGGCAGGAGGCAGGAGCGGATTCTTCTATGCAAATGGAAATCGCAATTAAGACTAAGACTTTTCGCGATGCGGCGCGAGAGCAGACAAGTATCTTAGCTCCGCTCGAAAGGGCGGCGCTGCGGGGACTCGCGCGGCGCATGCCTGCTTGGGTGAATTCAGACCATCTGTCGGTACTGGGGTTGGTGGGTATGATCGGGGCCGGGGCGTGCTATGCCGCGAGCAAATACAATCCAGTGATGCTGTACCTGGTGAATGTCTTTATATTTTTCAACTGGTTTGGTGACAGCCTGGACGGAACGTTGGCGCGATACAGAGATCGACAGCGTCCGCGCTACGGATTCTATGTGGACCACATCATCGATACGTTTGGCGCGCTATTCCTGCTTTTTGGTCTGGCGCTCTCGGGTTACATGAGCGAGCGCGTGGCTGCGGGACTGCTGATCGTTTACTTCATGGTTGCCATCAATTCATATCTGGCGGCCTATGCGCTCGGAGTGTTCAAGATCTCTCAATGGAAAATGGGTCCCACTGAGATGCGTCTGCTCCTGATGATCGGCAATGTCTTTCTGATCTATCATCCGCGCGCATACCACCGGCGTTATCTGCTCTACGACGTGGGCGGAGTGATCGCGATTATTGGGATGGCATTAATTCTGGTTGTCCTGTCCATTCAGCATACGCACGCCCTCTACAAACTGGAGCGCCTTCCGAAGCAGTGAAGAGTAGCGTCTTAGTCTGATGGTGTTTAGAGTACAAACTTTGGTTGGGCTCTTTATCGATTAAGAAACACCCGACTGAAGTCGATACTCTAAGCGCCGCTAGCTGACGTTCGTTAGAGATTATAATTCAATGATTCACTTCATAAGGTTCAATGTGGTTGGCGTCATCGGCTTTGCCCTTCAATCCGGCGCGCTTTTCATTCTTACGCACAGCGCCTACCCCGTAGGATATCTGGCGGCGACCGCAGCGGCCGTTGAGTTGGCAGTGCTGAATAATTTTGTTTGGCATCAAAGGTGGACGTGGAAGGACCGGCCTTCGGCGACGACGGGCGAAACGCTGCGGCGGCTGTTGAAGTTCAACATAACGAATGGCGCTGTTTCAATAACCGGCAATCTGGTCTTTATGAGCATCCTGGTCGGACGTGCAGGCCTGCCGATCTCCGGCGCAAACGTAGCCAGCGTGGCCGCGTGCTCGATATGCAATTTCTTTCTCGCCGATAGAATCGCGTTTTATGTGGAAGGGAGTAGGCAGCGAACCGTGAGCAGTAAGCAGTAGCACGTGAGCTGACTTCACAGAATGTTTACCGCGCGCGCGGCGAGCAGGGCGAGCACAGTCAGAGAAATGATCGATTGCAGCATCATCAGCACTTTGCCCCAACGCGCCAGCACTGGCACGTCTGTCGGCGAGAAGGCGGTGCTGGTATTGAAGGCGAGGAAAAGATAATCCACGAAGTTTGGCGACCACGTGTGTTGTCCTGCTTCGACTTTAGCCTCAGGAGGCATCGCCATCTGAGGAAACAGGAACGCACCATCAGGATGTCCCAAACGCGAATCCCGACCGTGAGGGCCGCCGGCATCGAGACGCCAATACCATAAAGCAAAGACCAAGATATTGGTCGCCCAGAGAGACGCGGCCGACAGCAGGAGTTCTGTCGGAGATTCTCTGTGTGCCGGCAAGGCAGCAATCAACAGAACTACCGAAACGATC
>QHXE01000185.1 GCA_003222835.1 Acidobacteriota bacterium
CCTTTACCACAAAGTCGTAGACGCGGTTCTGAGTGATGAAATCCACGTATGTGTCTTCCGTTCGAACTCCGAGGGCGGTCAGACCCCGCTGAAATCCAACAATCTGATCCAGAAGTTTTTTGTTGGCTGCCTGGAGCGTCTCGGCCTCCTGGGCTAAACCAAAGACAGCGACATACTCCTTGGTCTCGACGCTCGTCAGGATCTTCGCGTCTATAAACTGGTAGGTCGTGACCAGGACGTTCGGCTGGTCTGTAACCACCAGTTCGGTCGCGCTTTCAGAATATACCGGTCGTCGGCGAACCACGTCACCACTTTGCGCTCCTTGATTGCCATAGACGCGATTGCCGGATTCCTGGGCCATGGCCGTCAGCGAGCAGAGGGAAAAGAGAAGGGATGAGTAGAGAATCTTTTTCATCGTTGGTCTCCTTAAGCAGAATTTAGTAGTTCTGCTCTGATGCATTTTCCCTCTCATCCCGTTGGTCTGGTTACGCGTCAGGGCAGCGACTCAAGGATCTCATCGACCCTCTCCGGGGTCAGATTCTCGTGATAGTCAAAATTAATCTGAAACATCGGCGCGGTCCCGCACGAGCCGAGACATTCGACTTCCGATAGTGAAAACTTGTCGTCGGGGGTTGTCTCTCCAACCTTGATTCCAAGTTTCTCGGAACAATGCTTCGTAATCTTTTCCGAGCCGAGCAGCTTGCACGAAAGCGTCTTGCAAACCTGAATGTGATACTTACCAATCGGCTTCGTGTAAATCATCGAGTAAAACGTCGCGACTTCCCAGATATCAGTCGTTCGCAAATCGAGCCGCTTAGCCAGATAAGCAACGGCAGGCGCATCCAGGTAACCGCGCTCGCGCTGAACTATGAACATCAGCGGCAGAATCGACGAGCGCTTCACCGGATACTTCGCGATGTGCCGATCCATCTCCGCCTCGACCTCAGGCGAAAAAGTTGCGGCTGCTTCCGGCATCGTGACCGGTTGCGAAAGCGGTTTAATCTGAGTTAGTTCGGCTCTCATAATGTCCGACAAACTTCAGTTTGTCGTGGTTAGGCAATTCATCGACAAACTGAAGTTTGTCGGACATCAGCGGTCTATCTCTCCCAACACAATATCGATCGATCCGATTATCGCGACGATATCCGCGATCATTGCACCGCGCGACATGTGCGGCAGCGCGGAAAGGTTTACAAAGCTGGGACCGCGAAAATGGACGCGGGCCGGCTTTGGCCCGCCTATCGATTTGATGTAGACACCCAACTCGCCTTTCGATGATTCAATCGGTTGGTATACTTCGCCCGCCGGAACATCCATTCCTTCAGCAACCAGCAGAAAGTGATGAATCAAAGCGTCCATGTGCGTCTTCATCGCTTCCCGATCGGGCAACACAACTTTCGGCGCATCCGCTTTGACGGGTCCCGGCTTCAGTCGCGATAGTGCTTGCTTGACGATCTTATGCGACTCTCTCATCTCGCGCATGCGAACGAGATAACGGGCCCAAACATCGCAGTCACTTTCAACCGGAATTTCGAAATCATATTTCTCGTAGCCCGTGTACGGATTCGCTCGGCGAATATCCAAGCCGACCCCGCTGCCGCGCAGCGATGGGCCAGACAATCCCCAGTCGATTGCGTCTGACGCCGAAATATAACCAACGCTTTGCGTGCGTTTCTGGAAAATTCTGTTGCCAGTCAGCAGTCTGTCAAATTCGTCGAGCGCCTTCGGAAAATCGTCCTGAAACTGTTGGACGCGACGTTCGAATCCCGCCGGTAAGTCCATCATCAATCCGCCGATGCGAAAGTAAGACGGGGTCAAACGACCGCCGGAAGCGGCTTCGATCAAGTTCATGATCTTTTCCCGCTCGCGGAAGCAATAAAAGAAAACCGTCATGGCTCCGATATCGAGCGCATGCGTGCCTAACCAAACCAGATGCGAGGCGATGCGCTGCAGTTCGCAGGTGAGCACGCGAATTATCTGCGCGCGTTCGGGTATCTCTATTTGCAGCAGTTTCTCGACGGCCATCACGTACGCCAGATTGTTGCCCAGCGGATTTAGATAATCCATGCGGTCGGTGATGACGATGCCCTGCTGATACTTTCGGTACTCGAATAGCTTCTCCATGCCGGTGTGGAGATAGCCAATGTCGGGCGTGCACTTCACCACCATCTCGCCGTCGAGCACGAGTTCCAGACGCAACACTCCATGGGTCGAAGGGTGCTGCGGCCCCATCGAGATCGTCATCTGCGTGTCGAGCGGACGGTCGACGATTTCGAATTGGGACGGAATGGCTACTGTTGCACTCATCTAAATAGGTCAAATACGTCCTATAGGGCCTATACGTCTACGCCGCAATCACTCAAGGCTATACGGCTCGTACCCTCGCAACGGAAAATCCTTTCGCAAAGCATGACCCTGCCAGTCATCCGGCAAAAGAATGCGGCGCAAGTCCGGATGAGCATCAAAGATCACGCCAAAAAGATCGTACGTCTCGCGCTCGTGCCAGTTCGCGGTGCGCCAAACTCCGGTCACAGTTGGCACGTGCACGTCGTCTTCATTCAGCAGGACCTTGAGCCGGAGCCGTTGATAACTCTTGGTCGAAAAGAGGTGATAGTTGACTTCAAAGCGTGGTTCCTCTTCAGGCCCGCGATCGAATCCGCACAGGTCGGCCAGGAAATCAAACTCGAAACCCGGAGCTGATTTCATGAACCCGCACGCGGACACTATATGCTCGCGTGGAATTGTAATAGTCGTCTCGCCCAGCGCTTCGACGATATCGCTAGTCCAATGCGGATGTTCACGCTGAAACGCCGCCGCGATCAGCGACGGCGTGCCCATCTTCTCGGCGTTACTGGATTGACTGTTCTGGACTGCCTCTTGTCGATTCTCTTCGTCCATTTAACCCTTCGGTTTCCGGAGAACGGTCAGAACGATCGTCGCTTTTCATGCCGCGAAGCGATCGTATAGGGCTTGGGTTTCATCGCTTCCGGTTCGCGCAAAGTAGATCCATCAGTAACCGGCAGCGTGCCCGGCGTCACAGCTTCGCGTGCTTCACTTTCGGGAACATCCCGGCGATCACGCACAGATTCTTTCATGACCTTATCCTGCAACATCATCACCGCATGAATCAGCATCTCAGGCCGCGGGGGACAGCCGGGAATGTAAACATCGACCGGCACGATCTTATCGACGCCCTGCACGATTGCGTAATTATCGAACACTCCGCCGGAAGTCGCGCATGCGCCCATTGAGATGACCCATTTCGGTTCCGGCATCTGATCGTAGATGCGTCGCAGCACGGGCGCCATCTTTCTCGCGACGCGTCCGGAGACGATCATCACATCCGCCTGTCGCGGCGAGGCGCGAAAGACTTCAGAGCCGAATCGCGCCAAATCGTTGCGCCCGCTGGTTGCGTTCATCATCTCGATGGCACAGCACGCCAGACCAAAAGTCGCGGGCCACAACGAAGATTTCCGCGCCCAATTGATCAGCGAATCCAAGCGGGTCGTCAGGATCTCCGGCAACGCTTCGCCAATAATGTTTTCCAGCCCCATGTCGGTCGACGCAAGCTAAAGCTTGAACTCTAAGCCTTGGCAATCACGGTTCAGAGTTCAACCTTTAGGTTGTGGTTCCGTTAATCATTTCAACCTTACGCAGCCTGTTTCTTCGGGCGACGCGCCTCCGATTCGTCCAGCAATCGCGCTTCTGCTTGGGCCTCGCGGCGTGCGCTGATGCTCCAATCGAACGCGCCCTTTTTGAGTACATAAATCAAACCCGCAGCCAGCAGCGCGATGAACAACAGCATTTCGAAAAATATTAAATTTCGCATGCCATATTGCGGCAACGAGAGCGTTTTGAATACCACCGCCCAAGGCACCAGAAAGATAACTTCAATGTCGAACAGGATGAAGA
>QHXE01000221.1 GCA_003222835.1 Acidobacteriota bacterium
CTTTTCTATGGCGGCAATCTACGCTGAACTAGGCCGCAAAGATGAGGCGTTTGCCTGGCTCGAAAAGGCCTACCGGGAGCGCTCGCCCGGCTTCGTCGATCTCAAAGTGCAGCCGACGCTCGATTCTTTGCGCTCAGACCCGAGATATATCGATTTGCTACGCCGCGTCGGACTCCAAACTTAACTGCACTCACGGCCCAAAGCGTTGCCGATATTCGGTCGAAGTAATGAATGCCTTGACCATTTCGGCGGCATTGTAATTACCGTTGAATTGATTCAGCTTCGTCAGCCAGAAGTCGTAGCCGGTGTAATCTGAATCGGGCAGATCGTTCGGATTGCGGCGCAGGTAACCGAAGAATTGCATCAATACGAACGCGCGGTTGAACTCGTTTGTGACCAGGGTTGGGTTCTCGGCAACTCTTCGCACTGCTCTCGCTCTGGCGGCGACGTCGGCGGTGTTCGTGGCTGAACCAAACTCACCGATCGTTGCATTACGATCAGTCGCCGAAGGCGTCAGGCCGGCGTTGGCGAATAGCGTGTCGACAAACTGTGCTGGCGTCATCGAGGCTGGGAACGCAGTTGTGAAACGCGAGCGTTGCACGAACCCGTATGCAAAAGACTGCTTGTTATTTTCCAACACTGCCTCCCAGCCGGTCTGTCCGACTACAACTCCCTGACCGAGCTGCTGGCTGTCGGGCAGAAACTCGGCAAACCGAACCAGCGGCACGATAATTTGATGAGCGCCGCCAAGAGTTGATGCTCCGCTGGCGTCGCCGTATGCAGTCTTGTAAAGTCGCTCAACCAGATAACCCGTCTGTTGAAATTCGGTCGAAAGAAAGTAAGCGGCCGAGACATTGATGCGTTTCAGCTCAAGGCATGTTTGGTTTGTGCCGCAAGAAATAATCTCGTTGGTCCAAAAGGCCAGGCCGCTCTGGTCGGCTTGTCGATTAAGAAAATCGTGGTAGTGCGTACAACCGAATAACGCCGCGTTATCAATTGGATTCGTGGTCGAGTTTGCAGCATCATTGTCGATAATATTGAGTGTCGCTGTTCGCGGCGTTCCCAGCGCCGCGCCTGCCGAGACACCGATGATGTTCACATTCGCCTTCTCGGCGCCTTCGGCGTAGCCGTCCTCGGTGATTAGTATCGAAATGCTTTTGTTCGTGTCCCCCGGGTCAAAGCGAAGCGACCCGCTTGTGAAAGTGAAATCGGTTCGTTGCGTGGCGGTGTTGTCGTTCACGATGTAATCGACATTTACTGTGCCGCTGGTAGAGCCAATGCGAGTGACAGCGACAGTCGCCTCGGCACAGCCTTCGGTGGTCGCAAATGTCGCCGAGCTAAGTTGGACCGACGAACTGGCTAGTGAACTATCAGCGAGTTTCGTGATAAAGGCATCAGCCGCGCCTCCGCCTTTTGTGTTAAAGGGAAAATTGACGCCGGGGAAGTCGTTCGAGTTTGTTTGTCCCAAAACATACGCACTTCCGGTTTGATCAACCGCAATTGAAAATCCCGAATCGCGGCCCGATCCACCCAAGTATGTCGAGTACGAGAGCGCTGAGCCAGCGGAATTCAGTTTTGCAATGAAGCCGTCATCGTCGGCATTCTTTACCGGCTGCAAAGCGGCGGCGACGGGAAAGTTATCTGAGTCGGTAAAACCGATTATGTAGCTGTTGCCGGATGCGTCCACGGCGACGCCTGTTGCGCCGTCAATACCACTGCCACCGAGATATGTCGAGAATGCTAGCGAACCTGTGGCGCTGAATTTGGTCATGAACGCGTCAGCTCCGCCTCCCATCGTTGCTTGCAGCGGAGACGCCACGGGAAAGTTTGATGAAGTAGTCTGCCCGACAACATAAACGTTTGAAGACGAATCCAGGGCGAGCCGATAACCGCGATCGTCGCCGCTGCCGCCGAGATAAGTCGAAAACTGAAGACTGGATCCGGCGTCGCTTAGCTTTGCCAGGAACGCATCGAAATCGCCGCCCGCAAAGTTCGTTTGAATAGCATTCTTCGTGGGGAAATTCGGGGAAAACGTTACGCCGGTTACGAACGCTTCGCCGGCGTTGTTGACAGCGATGCCGGTGATGCCATCGTTTCCACTGCCGCCGATATAGGTTGAATAGACGAGTGTGTTACCGGCCGCATTCAGTTTCATCACAAACGCGTCTGCCAGATTGCCGCCAAAGCTTGCTTGCAACGGGTTCTTGGTTGGAAAGTTTGGTGAACTTGTGACGCCACCAACAAAGACTTCGCCGATTGAATTAACGGCAATGCTGCTTCCGTATTCACCGACACTACCGCCTAAGTAAGTTGAGTAGATCAGTTGTGAGCCGCTTGGATTCAACTTCGCCACGAACGCATTAAAGGCTCCCGTAATTGTCCCTTGCAACGCATTAACCGTGGGAAAGTTGGTCGAGCCGGAATAGCCCGTGATGTAGGCGTTGCCGTTCGCGTCGATAGCAATTGCGCTGCCCTCATCCTGACCATTGCCGCCTAGGTATGTCGAGTAGACCAGTGCGTTGCCTGCAGAGTTCAGCTTCGCGATGTAAACGTCCTGAGGTGATCCACCGTAGGCGGCTTGCTTTGGATTCACCGTCGGAAAGTTGAGCGAATCGGTGAGGCCGATGATGTAAGCGGCGCCGGTTGAATCAACTGCGATGGTGCTGCCCAGGTCTTCGCCGCTGCCACCGAGATAGGTGGAATAAAGAATTACCGGATCGATCACCAGAGGTTTGCTCTGGTCGTAATCGCCAAGGCGAAAGCCGAACCGATTGTGGACTTCGGATTGCGGATTCACCCCGTGAGATAACGAACCAACTATCTCACGGGGTAAATTGCGGAATTCGGCATTCGCATCGAGTGCGATGTAGCTGACATCGATCTCACGTCTGCCGTCTTCCCGATCCTGATAAGCGACGGGCTTTCGCAGCCGGAGCTCTTCGCCGTCTCGAATGTGAAGGACCAGATCGCCTGCCTCGTCGATTGCGATGACGTTTGCGCCTTCA
>QHXE01000222.1 GCA_003222835.1 Acidobacteriota bacterium
TGTTGTGTCAATCGTTGCCTGGCACCAGGAACGCTCCCGGACAACAGCTGCGGCCTGGCGCAACTGATCAGTGGTACGGGGCAATTCTACATCACGTAAGCGAGGCGCTCTGGGAAGGCCGGTCTCCTGGACAGCCATTTCCACCAGCTCTTCCCTGCGTGCCTCTATTGCGCCTGCAAAGGCTTCCAGAAAATGAGCAATGGCGTCAACTGGCACTTGGCGCACCTGTTTTACCGCCTGCAGGGCAGACCGCAGTGCCAGCTCGACATCAGCCAGACTCGAAATAGGGTACTGTTCTGGTAGCGCTTCGCCTGTTGCTGGATTGAAAGCGGTAAAGGAGCCTGAGGCTTCAGCCTGTCTCCAGGTTCCATCGATCAAGACCGGTTGTAGCAATTTCCTTCTCCCCTGTTCGCTTCGTGCATATGCTCGATCTTGTCTTTGCCCATCGCTTACCTCTCTTCCTCGATCTCGTCAGTAACCAGCGCAAGCGCTCACACATACGCTTGTTTCTCTCGTGCGATCTGTCCAGCAATCACGGGTGTAGTCTCCATACCACTCTTCTCGGATAACACACCAGGATGCACCATGCATGGAATGGAAGTCGAAGAACGGGGAGACTGTCGCTTTGAAGCTAGTGCGACGTGTCGCATAATGCCCCCAGCGTGATTGGCTTGACAATGGGACGCCCCATCAGCGCCCCCAGCTGTGCGGGGTCCTGCCCGGTCAGCGCCGCAGTAATCGCCGCCACGCTAGGGCCGCAGACCCGGCCCTGGCAAAGGCCCATCCCACAGCGCGTCAGCGCTTTGACCGTCTTCACATCGCGTGCATGGTCGTCCTTGATCGCGGCTTCTATCTGTTGAAAAGGGACCTCTTCACAACGACAGACCAGCGTCTCCGGCGTCATCCAACTGAGCCAGCCAGGGCGCAACCTGAAAAGGTACTGCAGCAGCACCGCGAAAGCCTGGCGATGGCGCAATGCTTTGCGGTACGGAGCCATTTTCCGCTGTGCTGCGCTTTCACTCAAGCGCCCCAATTGTCGCGCGACCGCCAGTCCAGCCAGTGTCCCCTGCGGCATCGCTACCGCAGAACCGCCAATGCCCGTGATTTCCCCCGCGACAAAGACTCCCGCGCGGCTGCTCTGCATATCGGCATCGTGTTGCACAACGAAGGTTGCCTGGACGGGATCGTAACGATGCGTACAACCCAGCAGAGACGATAATTCGAGCGAAGGCACGAAGCCATACCCGATGCAAACAGCATCAACTTCTCTCTGCTCCTCACTGCCCGCGATAGGCTGCCAATCAGCCGAAAGCCTGGCGACCGTGATGTGTTGTACTCGCTCATCTCCGCTAGCTCGGATGACCGCTCGCCCAAATTGCAGCGGCACGCCTTGCTTGCGCAGGAGCTGTACATAGTCGCCACCTTCCCGCAGCTTGTCCCAATGGTTCCAGACCCTGGGCGCGTGTCGAACCCATTGCAGCGGAGTGGTGGCCTCATACACCGCTACGACCTGCGCGCCTGCCTGTGCCAGGCCTGCGGCCACAGGCAAGAGGAATGGTCCAGAACCGGAGAGGACCACGCGCTGGCCTGGCAGCACACGCTGGCTTTTTACGAGCGTCTGGGCCGCTCCCATCGTCATGACACCGGGCAGGTCCCAGCCCGGGAAGGGCAAGACACGATCGTAGGCACCCGGTGCCAGGATCACCTTCTCAGCGCGCAGTCCGACGCTGCCTGCCCCCGTATTCAAGTAGAGGGTGACAGGATCTCCGGGTGTGGATGCTGCCTGTACCGTCCAGACGGTAGTACCGCTGAGCACCTGCACACGAGCATGGTCGTCTAGCTTCGCGAAAAGCTGTTGCGCTTGCGAGAAGTCATGATACAGGGTCTCAGGCCGACGCGGGTGGAACTCACCAGGCATCTGCTTATAATACTGACCTCCAGGGCGAGCATACGCATCGACGATCGTCACCCGGCAGCCCGCTTCGCTGGCGGCAACGGCGGCTGAGAGTCCCGCCGGCCCGGCTCCAACAATGGCCACTTCAGTTTCCATAGGTATCCTCGCCAGTACCAGTCTGTACCTGGACGCGCATATCAGGCTTCACGGCTACCAGACAAGCCTGCTGGTTGGGTATCCCGTCCACAATCACCAGGCAATCAAAGCACAGACCAATGCCGCAGAAGAGACCTCGCGGTCTCCCCTGTCGGCGGGTCGTACGAAACGTAAGGATGCCTGCCGCCATCAACGCGGCCCCGATGGTCTCCCCTGGATAGGCGCTCATCGCCTGTCCTTCAAAGGTAAAGGGAAACGCAGGACCGCGCTCCACCTGGGCCGTATCGCATTCGGGCCGTACGCGCAATTGCTTCATACTACAACCCTGCCTGTACATCGCGATAGGCGATCTCAATATGCCGACGGACGCCCTCTTCCAGATCCAGGCGCGGCGGGCGCGTCTTGCCTGCAGGCCGACCTGCGAGTTCGAGGCAATACTTGATCGTCTGTACCAGGATGGGCTGTGAGTCATAGCGGAAGAGCGGCAGTAAGCGCCGATACAATCGGGTCGCCTCGGCGAACTTCCCGGCCACGACCAGGTTATATAAGGCCACACTTTCCTGTGGTGTGGCGTTTGTCAGGCCCGCGATCCACCCTGTCGCGCCTGCGAGTAGACCCTCCAGCGCGAGATCGTCCGCTCCTGCAAAAATCTCCAGGGTGGTTTTCTCTTGTATTTCGGGAATGCGCCGCACATCGCCGGAAAACTCTTTGACCCCGATGATCTGCTCTATCTGGGACAACTCGGCTAAGAAATCGGGTGTCAGGTCGGTCGAGGTGTCAAATGGGTTGTTGTAGACAATGATCGGGAGGTTCACCCGTGCCAGGGCTTCATAATACGCGAATACTTCCCGTTTCGTTGGTCGATAGTTGATAGGTGGGAGGGCCATCAATCCCGCTGCCCCTACCTCTTTCGCATGATTCGCCCAGTAGACAGCTCGCTTCGTCGAGGGAGCTGCCGTCCCAACGATGACTGGAACACGCCCTGCCGTTGCCTCGGCAATCGTCTCAACGACTTTTGCTCGTTCCTGATCTGACAGGGAAGCATACTCGCCGCATGAGCCGGTCGGGATCAAGCCGTGAATGCCGCTGCTCAGTAGCCATTCGACGTGTTCGCGCAGGCGAGGATAATCCACTTCATCGCTTTCGGTGAAAGGGGTGATGACCGCTACATAAACTCCTGGGAAACGTGCCATGGTGTTGCTCTCCTTTTCCTTGACGCCTCACCGCTGATGCGGCGAGTCAATCGAATAAACATACGCGTTATTGCAAAACAAATC
>QHXE01000223.1 GCA_003222835.1 Acidobacteriota bacterium
TAACGAACAATGGCGGGAATACTATGATATCGACTACTCGAAAAGCAACATTTGGCGTAATATCTTGCGTTCGCTAATCGTGTGAGTTTTAACTTTTCCGAACAACTCCCCCTCTCCCTTTGGGAGAGGGCTGGGGTGAGGGCCTAACAGCGAAGGCAAGAAATTAGATTACTTTTTTTCTCTAGCTCGGAGAGCGGAGAGCCGGTAAAAAAAGGAAGAGGGTTATTGGCTAGTCTCAGCTAAACCCTCACCCAACCCTCTCCCAAAGGGAGAGGGCACTATTCGGAAGAACGCTAAGGATTATCGAATACAGAAAGCATGAAGGCCAAAGTTTACGTCACCCTGAAACCAAGCGTGCTCGATCCCCAGGGCAAAGCGATCAAGCACTCGCTTGAATTGCTGGGCTATGAAGGGATCGACGACATTCGCCAGGGAAAGTATTTCGAAGTGGCGCTCGATGGTTCGTTGACCGAAGCGAAGGCGCGCGAACAAGCCGAAGCGCTGGCGCGTGACGTGTTGTCTAATCCAATCATCGAAGATTTCCGGGTGGAGATCGAGAAATGAAATTCGGCGTCATAGTTTTTCCCGGCTCCAACTGCGATCACGATGCGTATCACGTGATCTCGAAACACGTGGGCCAGCCGGTGGATTTCATCTGGCACCGCGATACTGAGTTGCGCGGTTATGATGCCGTGATCATTCCGGGCGGTTTTTCTTATGGCGATTACCTGCGCGCTGGAGCCCTGGCCCGCTTTTCCCCGGTCATGAACTCGGTGAAAGAATTTGCCGCGAAAGGCAATCTGGTCTTGGGCATCTGCAATGGCTTTCAGATTCTGTGCGAAGCAGGTTTGCTGCCGGGGGCTTTGATTCGCAATCGTGAGTTGCATTTCGTCTGTGCTCATGTAAATGTGAGGGTCGAAAGCACAAGGACACCGTTCACACATGAGCTAAAACCGGGAAGCCTTTTGAGTTTGCCGATTGCTCATGCCGAGGGAAATTACGTCTGTGATGATCAGACTCTGGCTGAGCTTCAGCGTGACGACCGCATAATTTTTCGCTACTGCGACGCGCAGGGACAAATTACCGATGAAGCAAACTCGAACGGTTCGCGCGACAACATCGCCGGTATTTGTAATCGTGAGCGCAACGTCCTGGGATTAATGCCGCATCCGGAGCGCGCGTGCGAAGATTTGCTTGGCTCGAGCGATGGCCGCGAAGTATTTCGTTCGCTGGCGGGAACGCTGGCCGCTGCGGCTTAGCTTAGGTAGCGCAAACTGTTAGTTTGCCTCATACGACTCAGAGAGAAGGAAAGGAAACCACAATGAAACTTCATTCAGGATGGCTCGCTGCCGGACTGCTGCTCTTTGCGGTACTGGCCTGCAATGTCAGCAAGAATACGAACAACTCGAACAACTCAAACAACGGTAATAAGAATTCGAACTCGTCCACCAGCACGCGGTCAGCGAACGCCGATGTTTACATCGATCAAATCAATATGGCCAAGGACGACAATGGCGAACCCGGTGAGTCAGCTACCAGCTTCGCGCCCGACGAGCACACCGTTCATTGCGTGATCGCGCTGAACAAAGCCAAGGCCGGAACCAAGATCAAGTTCACCTGGATTGGTGTCGACGTCGAAGGCATGACCAAGAACGACGAGATCAAGTCCATCGACTACAGTACCAACTCGTTTGAGAATAAGGTTCACGCACACTTGACGCTTCCCAAAGACTGGCCAAAGGGAAAGTACAAGGTCGAGGTCTACATCAACAACGCGCTCGACAAGACAATCTCTTACACGGTTGAATAGCAGAGTCCCGGATGAAACGCCTCCTGCCAATCGTGATTATTGTGGTAGTTCTGGCCGTGGCCCTGGTAGTCGTCTGGGTCGCGCTGCGGCCGTCGTCGAAATCGGGCGGAACTAAGAATGCATCGCCGACTCCTTTAACCGACGCGCCGGGGGCCGAACCGCCACACATCCGCGGCAATGCGAACGCCTCGGCGACCTTGGAAGAGTTTGCTGACTTTCAATGCGGCTCTTGTGGCGCGTATTATCCCGAGCTCAAGAAGATCGAAGCTGAATATGGCGATCGCCTGCGCGTCGTATTTCGTGAGCGGCCGTTGATTCCGCCGCACGAACATGCATTGATTGCCGCGCAAGCTGCTGAAGCCGCGGGCTTGCAGGGCAAATTCTGGGAGATGCACGATAAGCTTTACGAGAACCAGGCAGCCTGGAGCGAAGCGAAAGACATCGCGCCAATCTTCGTCGACTATGCGAAGCAGATTGGGTTGGATACCGATCGGTTTATGCGAGACTTGAACGGTGAGGCCGTCGCCCAGCGCATTTTCCAGGACGGCAAACGCGCCCACGCTCTCGGCGTTAACTCAACGCCTACGTTTTTCGTTAACGGCAAGGAAGCTAAGGACGACTCGTGGAAACCGGAAGGCTTGCGGAAGATGATTAATGAAGCCTTAAGCGGAGCAGTCAAGTAGTCGGCACGAGATGTCGTCGCGAATCGAAGCAAGCTAAAGCTTGAACTCTGAACACTCGCCACCACGGTTGAGAGTTCAAGCTTTAGCTTGTCGCTTTCCGTTAGAGAGAACTCAAAGAGCCCAGTAAGTGCACTAGTCGCGAATGATGCGCGCTAAAGTCTCGACTGTCGAATCTCGTCAAAACATCTCATGGCCGTACCTCATCGCGGCCTTGGTGTCATTGGTTGGCTTGGGTGACGCGATCTATCTCACCGTCCAGGACCTCAGCGGCCAGACCCTGCGCTGCACAATTGTTTCGGGTTGCAACGAAGTTCTCAGCAGCCCGTACGCGCACGTCGGCTCGTTTCCTTTGGCGGCATTGGGCGCCATCGCTTATTTCACCGTCTTCAGTCTTTCAATCCTGGCCGCGTTTGGATATGGGTTCACGAAGCCGTTATTGGCCGCGCTGATTGCGGTAATGTTCGTGACCACACTGTGGCTGCTCTATTTGCAAGCCTTCGTGATCCATCATTTCTGCCAGTATTGTTTACTCTCTGCTGCTGTAGCCACCACTTTGACAGTGCTCGTTTTGATCGCTTCACGAGTTGGGCGTTCGAAA
>QHXE01000338.1 GCA_003222835.1 Acidobacteriota bacterium
CACTGCTCGGTAGTCAGCACCACGCCGGCGCCGTTGACTTCGATTGAGCCGCCTTCCATCACGATGCCCGGCTCGAAGCGACGCGCGTTCACAACGCTTTCCAAGAGCGAAGGAATCGCATTGTCTTTCTTAAGCTCTTCATACTTATTGCCCCAGGCGTTGAAGATCCAATCGTTGAAAGCGTGATGTCCGACAAACTTCAGTTTGTCGTTCACTCCCACCACTGAGTCTGCGACAAACTGAAGTTTGTCGGACATTGGCGAGTCATTGATTAGGAAGTTCGGACCGTAATCCCGAATCCACGAATCAACCGTAGCAATTTGATGAAAACGAATATTCTCGGCGGACGCGAATGTGCAACGCTCGCGCACGGAGACCTCGGTTGCTGCGGCATCGACTAACAGATTGACAATCTCATGCGGCGCTAACGCAGCCATCATCTCAAGATAAATCTCTTCGACTTGTGGCACGCGATCGGGCCAGGTTTCGGGATCCTTGGGCCAGGACAGCCAGGTCGCGGCGTGGCGATGCCACTCGGCAGGCATGCGGTAACCGAGTTGAGCCGGAGTCGGTGAGTTCATTGCTCACTGGAGGCGGGTTCGACAAAGCGGTAGGCGAGTGCGCTGTAATAATCGATGCGCCGATCGCGCAGGAAGGGCCAGTTCTGTCGTGTCTCGTCAATCTGGTCTACGTCGCAATCGACGATCAGTACTTCTTCTTTATCGCTGGAAGCTTTCGCGATGATTCGCCCGAACGGATCGGCCACGAATGATTGGCCCCAGAAGTTCAGTTGTCCCTCGTGACCGACCCGATTGACGACGGCCACAAAGACGCCATTGGCAATCGCATGCGCGCGCTGAATCGTTTCCCACGCCGAATGCTGCGCACGGCGCATCTCTGGCTTTTCATCCGGCAGCCAGCCGATGGCGGTGGGATAGAAAAGAAACTGCGCGCCTGACAGTGCAGTCAAACGCGCGGCTTCGGGAAACCATTGGTCCCAACACACCAGCGCGCCAATTTTCCCATACTTCGTTTCGTGCGTTCGGAATCCCAGATCACCGGGCGTGAAATAAAACTTCTCGTAGTAGAGAGGATCGTCGGGTATATGCATCTTGCGGTACTTGCCGGCAATCTTTCCATTCGCGTCGATTACTACCGCGGTGTTGTGATAGATGCCGGCCGTTCGCTTCTCGAAGACCGAAGCGACGATGACGATCTTTTTCTGACGTGCGACCTTGATCAGGGCTTCTATTGATGGACCAGGAATAGTTTCAGCCAGTTTGAAGTTTTTGATGTCCTCGTTCTGGCAGAAATACTGCGAGCGGAAAAGCTCCTGTAAACACACAATCTGCGCGCCTTTCTTAGCGGCCTCGCTGATTCGCCCGATGGCTTTCTTCAGATTCCCTCCGGGCTCGGGCCCACAACTCATCTGAATCAAACCGACTGTGACTACGTTTTTCCCTGGCATTCAGCGATGAGTATACCAAAGCAGTCTGACTACAGGGAGTCATTCGCGCATTAGACAGGGTGCCAAGCCGTTGTAGGTAAATTCCCTCTCCCTTTGGGAGAGAGGGTTGGGTGAGGGCCTAGCTGAGTAACCGGAAAAAGAACTCTCTCCTCCTTTGCTTCTTCGGTCCGATCGGGGAAAAGGTAAAAGATAAAAGTTGGCGGGCGTTACATCGCTAGGCCCTCACCCCAGCCCTCTCCCAAAGGGAGAGGGAGTTTACCTGCAAATTCTTGCCAGGCCGCGCACTGACAACTAGTCACGGCAAGTAAGATGATATGATTACCCCGCGCGATTCTTGACCCATTTGATTCCGGTAAAGTTTTTCGGATATTTTCCAGTGAACGAACCAGACCCAAAAATATTTAGCGCGCTCGATTCGGAACGGCGCGGCACAAGCTCGGAAGAAGTTGTTGCCAGGCTGCGTGAGATGATCCATCGCGGTGATTTGCGTCCCGGCGATCGTTTACCCGCGGAGAGGGAACTGGCGAAGCTGCTTGGGGTCAGTCGTCCCACTCTACGGGCGGGCATCGGCTCGTTGGCGGCGTTGGGTGTTTTGCAATCGCGCCAGGGCGCGGGAACTTTTGTGGTCAATACCGACGGCCCGCCTGCGCTCGACAGTGGTCCGTTGCGCATGATGGCGGCGTTGCACGGATTCACCACAGCGGAAATGTTCGAAGCGCGCAGGGCGCTCGAGATGGCCATTGCCGGACTGGCTGCCGAACGCGCAACCGGAGACTACATGGCGACAATGGCAGAAGAAGTTGCTGGAATGTTTGCCTCGCTCGATGAACCCGAACAATTCCTGATTCATGACATGCACTTTCATCAGACGGTGGCGGCCGCATCGGGAAATCGCATTCTCACGGCGTTGATGAATATGGTGGCCACGATTCTTTTCGACGTCAGAAGCAAGACGGTAAAGCGAGCGACAGACTTGAAAGAGTCCGCGGAGATGCACCGGCGAATATATCGCGCGATTCGTCAACACAACTGGCAAGAGGCGCGTAGTGCTATGCGCGATCACCTGATGCTGGCCCAGAAGGCGCAAGAAGAAGAGATCGATCAGAACCCAGGGGATACCGGATTGAGTTCCGCCCTGAATGCCGTAGTGAATAGCGAATCGGCCTAGCCGCACCTATTCAGTTTGCAAAATTCTTCGAAGACCGACCACAACGGCTGTTAGAGCAGCTAGGCTAGTAGAGGTAATACCAATATCAACGCGTGGTGCCTTCGGGTTAAGTTTCCCAGTGCTAGCCAAGGCCTGAGGAGATGCAATGAATTCAAAGCGAATCGCATCTGATGAGCGCTTGTCTAATCCCATTGGGTATGATTAAATCCGGAGTCGAACATCAATGTGGTTTAACCACTTGTTCGATAATTGGTAATGTCAGTGGCTTCATACATCGAGGAAATCGCGAGGGTCGCCGACTACGCGATTATTGTCGATCCGCGCGATAACGTAGCGGTCGTGAAGACCGAAACGTCGCCGAACCTGGCCGTCGCTCTGCCGGATGAACGCGTGATTTCAATCAAAGCCTCGATTCCTCCCGGCCATCGCTTCGCCACGAGAGCGATTCCGCACGGCGACTTCGTTTTGCAGTTTGGCCAGCCTATCGGAACCTCGCTCGGCATTCGCGAAGGCGAGATGATTTCGCACGATAACATGACGGACGATGTTCCGGTCGTTCGCGATTTGCCGGAGGATCTCTACGTACCTCCGCCCGTTTACATCCCCGAAAATGAGCGCGCAACCTTTCTCGGATTTCGCCGGCCCGATGGGCGCGTGGGCACGAGAAACTATGTGCTGATCGTGCCGACCAGCATGTGCGCCAGCCATGAAGCACAACAGATTTCCATGATGGCCGAGTTCGCTTTGTACAATCGGCAAAAATATCCGAACGTCGACGGCGTGGTGGCGATCCCGCACAACAAAGGTTGCGGTTGTCAGGAGGGATCGACGATCGAGGTGATGCTCCGCACGCTCTCGAATTATGCGGATCATCCGAACGTCGGCGGGGTGATTCTCATCGATCTCGGCTGCGAGAAGACGAACCTGGCCAAGGTCGAGCAGTATCTACTCAACCGGCAAAAATCCTTCGACAAACCGGTGGCCAAAATTGGCATTCAGGAAGTGGGCGGCACGCAGGCAACGATCGAGCGCGGCCTGAAAGACGTCGAGCGCATGTTGCCCGAAGTTAATCGCATCGAGCGCGAGCGCGTGCCCGTCAGTGAAATCGTGCTGGGAGTGAAGTGTGGAGGATCAGACGGTTTCTCTGGTATCTCCGCCAATCCTTCGTTGGGGCGTGCGGCGGATTTGTTGGTGCGCTCTGGCGGTACAATCTTGATTACCGAGGTGCCGGAGTTTTGCGGCGCGGAACACATTCTGGCCAATCGTGCGAAGGACGCGGAGACTGGCCGCGCGGTTTACCGCATGGTCGATTGGTACAAAGATTACGCGTCGAAATTTGGCGCCGTGCTTAATCAAAACCCGAGTCCCGGCAACGTCGCGGGTGGCCTTCTCAACATTACTATTAAATCCCTGGGCGCCATTGCCAAAGCCGGAACCACGCGAGTTGAAGGAGTGGTCGAATACGCTGAACGCCCGCATGGGCGTGGACTCAATCTCATGCAAGGTCCTGGATACGATCAAGAATCGACACCGGGATTGGTTGCCGCCGGCGCGACCGTGGTCGTATTCACGACTGGCCGCGGCACGACGATCGGAAATGCGATTGCGCCGGTAATCAAACTGGCTTCAAACACGCCGGTCTTCGAACGCATGTCGCGCGACCTCGATCTTTCGGCAGGTGGCGTCATCGACGGAACCGAAACCATCGACGAAGTCGGGGCCCGCGTGTTCGACCATGTTCGCCGCGTGGCCGGCGGTGAGACTCTCGCTCTGGCCGAAGAAAACAAGCATCGTGAGTTTCAGTTCTGGGCAGAGCAGACAGTTTCCCTCTGAAGCTATTCTGCCTGGCAATTTATCTGATGAAGCCAAGGCAGATGCGAAAATGGATCGCGGCGACGTCTCTGATCGTAATGGCCGCGTCGATCGCTCTCCCAAAGGGAGACGGAGTCTCAGCGCGATTTAGCTACAGATTCTTCCCCCACTACCCGCGCCATGATCTAAAACAAGTACCTCAACCAATCGAAATTGTCGTCGCGACGGATGGCAGTGGCCAGTTTAAGTCTGTCCAGGACGCCATCATGTCAGTTCCTTCCGGCAGTCCCACCAAACCTGTCGTAATTCACATCAAGCCCGGCATCTACAAAGAACTGATCTATATCCAGCGAGAGAAGCGTTTCTTCCATTTGATTGGCGAAGACCCCGAGAAAACGATTCTCACTTTCGACCTCCATGCGAATATGATTGGTCCGAACGGCAAGTCGATCACCACCTTTCGCACGCCGTCGACGGTAATCGATGCAGACGATGTCACTGCCGAGAACATAACTTTTGAAAATTCCGCTGGTCCCGTCGGGCAGGCACTGGCAATCCGCGTCGATGGTGATCGGGTAGTGTTTCGTCACTGTCGCTTTCTCGGATGGCAAGACACGGTGTTATTGAATCGTGGCCGGCAATATTTCGAAGACTGTTATATTGCCGGTCATGTTGATTTTATTTTCGGGGCGGCGACCGCGTGGTTCGAACGCTGCCATATTCATTGTCGGAAGAGTGGATACCTGACTGCCGCCTCGACCTACGATTATCAACCTTTTGGTTTCGTATTTTCGCATTGCCGAATCACCGGCGAAGCCGAGGCGAAGACTTACCTCGGACGGCCCTGGCGAGACTTTGCCAACGTAACGTATCTAAATACTGAGATGTCCGGCGTGGTCCGGCCAGAGGGCTGGCAAAATTGGAACTTGCCGGAACGTGAAAAGACTGCGCGCTATGCTGAATTCAACAGCACCGGCCCGGGTGCGAATCCCAGAGGGCGCGTGTCGTGGTCGCATCAATTGGTGAAGTTGCAAGCGAAAGCGATTACAATTACGAAAGTTCTCGGCGGCGCGGATGGATGGGATCCTTTGGCCAAGTGAAATGTAGTTCCTTCAGAGATCGATCACGAGAATGAAAAATTTGTCAAAGTCGAAGAGCGGAGCGAATAGGTCGATCGCGCCAGGAAGATCTTCAAAGCTTCGGTCGGTCGCTCACCAACCATTCAGCCCCAGGTCAGTAGCGAAAGCCTCGCGAATTCGCGACGCAGTTACTGTAACCAGCGTCTGTCCTTACTGCGCGGTCGGATGCAGCCAATTGGTCCATGTCAAAGGCGGCCGGGTCATCAACATCGAAGGCAATCCCGAAAGTCCCATCAACGAAGGCACGCTCTGTCCCAAGGGCGCCAACACGTTTCAGTTAACCGTCAATCCGCATCGTATAACGAAGGTGCTCTATCGCGCGCCGTATTCCGATCATTGGGAAGAACGCCCGCTCGATTGGGCGATGAATCGCATTGCTGATCGCGTGAAAGAAACCCGCGACACGGATTTTGTCCGAGAGCGTGACGGCAGAAGTCTCAATCACGTGACGACGCTGGCGTGTCTCGGCGGCGCGACGATGGACAATGAAGAGAATTATCTGATCAAGAAATTCTTCGGCGGCGGTTTGGGAGTTGTCGCGATCGAAAACCAGGCCCGTATATGACACAGCGCTTCGGTGCCCGGTCTGGGCACCTCGTTCGGACGCGGCGCCGCCACAACTTTTCAGGAAGACCTGCAGAACAGCGACTGCATTCTGATCATGGGATCGAACATGGCCGAAGCGCATCCGGTCGGTTTTCGTTTTCCCATGAAGGCTCGCGAACGCGGCGCTAAGCTGATTCACGTCGATCCGCGGTTCACTCGGACTTCGGCGATGTGCAATTTGTATGTTCCGATTCGCGCGGGCGCCGACATCGCCTTTCTCGGCGGGCTGATTAACTACGTGATTCAAAACGATCGTTGGTTCCGCGAATACGTTCTGGCGTACACCAACGCAGCGAGGTTGGTTTCAGATGAATTCATCGACGCCGATGAGCTGGGCGGCGTTTTCAGCGGCTATCACGCTGACAAAAGACAGTACGAACCCGAGCGTAAGCGCTGGGATTATAAAGGCGAGCCGACAAACATTCCTGATACAGAGACTCCACCGGAGATTAAGAGCGAATCGTGGAGCGCGAAGGCTGGATTCATTGAAAACCCTGGGCCGCCGAGCGATCCCACACTGCAAAATCCAAAATGCGTTTTTCAGATACTAAAGCGACATTTCGCGCGCTACACGCCGGAGATGGTCGCTTCGATTTGCGGTTGCAGCCGTGAAGACCTTGTCAGGGTGGCGGAAGCGCTTTGCGAAAATTCCGGACGTGAACGGACCAGCGCAATCGTTTATGCAGTTGGTTGGACGCAGCACACGACGGGTGTGCAGATGATCCGGGCCGCGGGAATCCTGCAACTGTTGCTCGGCAACATCGGCCGTCCCGGCGGTGGCATCATGGCAATGCGCGGCCACGCCAGCATTCAAGGCTCAACTGACATTCCCACGCTCTACAATCTGCTGCCGGGCTACATTCCGCAACCGAGCGCGCTGCGCAATCACAGCACGCTCGAGGATTATCTGGAACAGGAGCGGGTGGATAACGGCTACTGGTCTAACTTTCCTAAATTCATGGTAAGTCTGCTGAAGGCCTGGTACGGTGACGCGGCCACGAAGAGAAATGAATGGGGATTCAAGTGGCTGCCAAGAATCGACGAAGACTATTCACAGCTTCCGCACTTCATCCGTATGGCCGAAGGCAAAGTCAAAGGCCTGTTTCTGTTTGGCCAGAATCCGGCGGGCGGTGCGCCCAACGCAGGATTGAATCGCGCGGCGCTGCGCAAGCTCGATTGGCTGGTGGTGAGGGATTGGTTCGAGATCGAGAGTGCGTGCTTCTGGTACCGCGGTCCCGAACGTCCCGATCCGAAAGCGATCAATACGGAAATCTTTTTCCTGCCGGCGGCCGCTGCGGCTGAGAAAGATGGCTGCTTCACTAACACGCAACGCTTGCTGCAATGGCATGACAAGGCTGTCGACCCGCCCGATGATTGTCGCTCAGATACTTGGTTCGTCTATCACCTCGGCAAGAAAGTGAAGGAACGGTACGCCGATTCTGAAGCTGAGCGCGATCAGGGTCTCTTGAATTTGACGTGGGATTACGAAAGAGACGCACAGGAAATTCTGCCTGACGGGCGACCGAGCAGAATTAACGACGAACCTGACGTCGAGAAAATTCTGAAAGAGATCAACGGCTACACCGTAGAAGATCGCCGGCAAGTGAGCGACTTCAAAGACCTGAAAGTCGACGGCAGCACCGCGTGCGGTTGTTGGATCTATTGCGGAGTTTTTCCTGCGGAAGGTCGCAACCGTGCGCGCTCGCGCCAGCGTGATCCAAACAACTACACGAGTCCCGATTGGGGATTTGCCTGGCCACATAATCGGCGCATGATGTACAACCGCGCGTCCGCCGATCCGCAAGGTAAGCCCTGGTCCGAGCGAAAGAAATATATCTGGTGGGACGGAGAGCAAGAGAAATGGACCGGACTTGACGATCCTGATTTCGATCCGGAAAAGGCGCCCGATTACCAGCCAAAAAAGAATGCCACCGGCATGGACGCGCTCGCGGGCGATTGCCCTTTCATCATGAAACCCGACGGCAAGGGCTGGCTTTATGCTCCTGCTGGAACAGTCGATGGGCCATTGCCGGCGCATTACGAACCAATCGAATCGCCGATTCCCAATCTGTTGTACGAACAGCGAGAGAATCCGGTCGCCACGCATCGCGAGCATTCGCTGAATCCGATAGCCGCGCCGATGGATCCAAACTATCCCATCGTCGCGACGACACATCGGCTCACCGAGCATTATCTGAGCGGGCCAATGAGCCGCTTCAACAGTTGGCTTAATGAACTGCAACCCGAGATGTTTGTCGAGATTAGTCCGGCGTTGGCGGAAGAATACGGAATCAAGCATGGCGGCTGGATGGTCGTGGAAACGCCGCGCGCGGCGATTGAGACTCGGGCGATGGTGACGAATCGGATTAAGGAGCTAAAGGTCAACGGGCGCTTGCTTCATCAGATCGGAATTCCATTTCATTGGGGCTATGCGGGCGAAACTGTGGGAGGAATCGCGAATGATCTGGCGTCTATAGTGCTCGAGCCCAACGTTAGCATTCATGAGGCGAAGGCTTTCGCTTGCCGCGTGCGCGCGGGACGGCTCGACGGAGGCCGCGCGGATCAGCCCTTGGTATCGCCTGCGCCTTGGCCCACTCGTGAGCGAGCGCCGGAAACGCCGGGATCTAATCAGCCCGAAGGACAATTCGGTAATGGCTGAGTTTACAGTCCAACCTTTAGGTTGCTGCTTGGCGAACCTACACAAGCTAAAGCTTGAACTCTGAACATTCGAAATCACGGTTCAGAGTTCAACCTTCAGGTTGCTGTCCACGCGGGCCACAAACTGAAGCGTGAGCTCTAAACTGATAAACAACAACCAAGAAATCTATGCTTGAAAATCTCGCGAGAGTTTGGGAGCGGCCTGAGCCTCCGCAGCAGCAGGAGGAGATGGGCTTCTTTACTGATACGACGCTGTGCATCGGCTGCAAAGCGTGCGAGGTAGCGTGCAAGCAATGGAACCAACTTCCGGCGGACGGCTTTCATTGGACCGGCAACAGCTATGACAACACGACCATGCTTTCGGACACGACGTGGCGCCACGTCGCTTTCGTCGAGCAGCTCGGTCATGAAGTGAAACGGGATCGCTGGCTGATGATGAGCGATGTGTGCAAGCATTGCGTGCAGGCGCCGTGTCAGGAAGCGTGTCCGACCGGATCGATCATCTACAACGAATTCGGAAATGTTTACGTGCAGCAGGACATTTGCAACGGGTGTGGTTACTGCGTGGCGGCGTGTCCGTTTGGAGTGCTTGATCGAAACGAGGCGGACGGTTGCGCACATAAGTGCACGCTCTGTTATGACCGACAGAAGGATGGCCTCAAACCAGCCTGCGCGAAAGCGTGTCCAACGGAATCGATTAAGTTCGGCCCAATCACGAAACTGCATCAGATAGCGCGCGAGCGTGTGGAACAACTTCATGAGCGGGGCGAGAAGAGCGCGTATCTCTACGGCGCTGACGCGGCGGGTGAATACAGCGCGTTGAATTCGTTCTTTCTGCTGTTGGACGAGCCGTCGGTTTACAATCTTCCCGAAGCCCCGCGCCGGCCCGCCGCGCACATGAAGACGAACTATCTCGTAAGTTTCGCAACGGCGATTGGCCTTGCGGTTGCTTCGGCGCTATTTTTTGCGCGTAGCGAATAACTGTCCGATCAGGAACATTCCGCCGTCTTCGGCGCAAAGCGCGAACAAGGATTTTATTTCGAAGCCGCAAAGCGGCGAAATGTTTATAGATCACAACGTTCGAAAAGGTCCCGGCTCCGGAGGAGCGCAATATTTTCTTTTTGATCGATCAGAACATTGCGCTCCCGCAGCTTAAGAAACTTTAACAGACCTGTCATTCCATAAACATTGTGTCCCTCCGGGAAGAAGAGCGAAATCATAGGCCCTCGGACTCTTGGATCAACTCAAGCGACCAAACTGAAAACTGTCGGATGTTGAAGAGTTGAAATGACGACCAAAGCGAATGAGAAAGGCGCCGCCGAATGGCTGCCCGATTGCACTCCCAGCTCGGACATCGTCAAGATGGCCACAGCGAACCCTGCGACGCGTGCACAGGCAGATAAGCGAGAAGATTACTACGGCGTGCCGCTGCTCAAGCGGCCAAAGTGGCGCTGGGAAATTGCTCTCTATTTTTTCTTTGAAGGCATCTCCGCAGGATCGTTTCTTCTTGGTGCGCTCGCGGATCTATCGGGAAATAAGCGCTTGCGCGAGTTGGCGCGCACGGCCTACGACGTATCTATCTTGACACTGCTTCCGTGTCCGCCATTGCTGATCGCCGATCTCGGCCGGCCGGAGCGGTTTCATCACATGCTGCGCGTCTTCAAACCAATGTCGCCGATGAACCTCGGCGCGTGGACGCTTACAGGATTCAGCGCTCCCGTGACTGCGATTACCGCGCTTCGACTAATTAGTGACGGTTCATCAAGCGATCAAAACAAGCTGGTGCTGCGCAGCAGATTAGGTGCGGTTGGTCTTCCGTTCGCTCTAACAATGATTAGTTACCCCGGCGTATTACTTTCCACAACCAGCACCCCGGTTTGGTCTCGCAGCAGATTTCTCGGCGCGCTGTTCGCTTGCAGCTCGCTCGGCAATGGCGCTGCGGCGACTTCGTTTGCGCTGTCGTGGCAGGAGGGCAATCACAACGTCGTGCTGGAACGCCTTGCCAAAATCGAAAGCACGGCGCGCATCTGCGAGGGGGCGGCACTCGTCACTTATCTTGCCACCGCAAAGGATGCCGCGAGGCCGCTGACGAAGGGCCGTCATTCTCTGCTTTTTTGGTTGGGGGCGGTCGGTTGCGGATTACTCTTGCCGGTGATCTGGTCCGATAATCGCAAACAAGACAAGGATCACCTGCGAAGTCGCGGAAAAAGCATGGTGAGGTCAGTACTATCTCTCGCGGGAGGTCTGGCTCTTAAGTGGGCCATCACGCATGCGGGCAGACAATCCGCGGATGATGTACAGGCAACGCGCAATGCTACTCGGCCAAATAAGGGTGCGTCGGGCTGGGATCCAGCTTAGCAGTGATAGCAGGCTGCTGAAAAACTGATTGTGGCCACAGAGACGCAGAGACACAGAGCAGAATCAAAACAGGGACAGGTCGAGTTCATTGGCATTTCTGATCAATTGTGACTGATTTCTTCTCTGTGACTCTGTGACTCTGGGGTGCAATTTAAAATGAGAGCTGCGCAACCTTGGGCATCCATCAGCGTCGTGTCAGAACCGCGAGCGGTAGCGACCGGATCAAACAGCAACTTACGAATTAAATGTTTATGCTGAATTGCGCGTAGGATCCGGTCGCTACCGCTCGCGGTTCTGACACAATTCGTGGCGACTCTCACATTTAATTACACCCGTGACTCTGTGTCTCCGTGGCCGATTTTTCTTTTTCAGCAACCGGCGTAGTAAAGTCCTCGGTTTTTCTTCGTCATCGCGACGCGCCCGATTTGACTGCCCGCGATACTGCAAGATCAAAAGTTACGCCTTCTGCGCTTGAGTTGCTTCCTTCAGAGTCCAGTTAACGGC
>QHXE01000224.1 GCA_003222835.1 Acidobacteriota bacterium
CCATTTCCGCCGGAATCTGCACCCCCGATTCGCTCGAAATGAAAAGGATACGGCCCCAGTTCCGTTCCACCATCCCTGCGAGATAGTGTCGCGAGAGACGCACTCCGCTCATCACGTTTAGCTCGAAGAGGCGGTACCAGTCCGCATCGGGAATCTCTGCAAATGGCTTGGGTTCGAAAATGCCAACATTATTCACCAGTACATCGACCGCAGGGAGTTTCGCAATCACGGCCTCTGCGCCAGCTGAGCCAGAAAAGTCGGCCGCAATGCCATCAACCTTGGCCGCAGCAGCATGCGATCGGATTGCCTCCACCGCAGCATCGACGCGCTCTTGTGTCCGACCGTTTACATGGACATGCGCACCTTCGCTCGTAAGCGACTTGGCAATCGCAAACCCGATTCCTGCCGTCGATCCCGTCACCAGTGCGATTTTCCCAGTAAGTTTTAGATCCACATCATCCTCCTGTAGAAAACTCGTGACCTCTTGTCGTCACGTTGTTGGCTCTGCCTCAGCCGCCTGCTCCCTCTCCCCTGTCGTTTCCCATTTGATCCACTTGAGATCCAGCACAAAGATGGAGTAGAAGACTGGGACCAACAGCAAGGTGATGAAAGTAGCGACGGCGAGTCCGCCGATCTGGGCGTAGCACAAGGGTTTCCAGAGCGGGCCACCTTCAAGAGCGAGAGGAAACAAGGCAAGGATGGTTGCAGCCACGGTGATCATTACGGGTCGAATACGCTCTATTCCGGCATCGGGAAGAGCGCGTTCCAGGGGCTCGCCCTTTTCGTGCATCTCCTCAATGAAGTCGAACAGGACGATGACATGGCTTACGATGACTCCGATGAGGCTGGCCACTCCAAGAAATGCCATGAAGCCAAAGGGCGTGCCCATGATTGCCAAAGCGATCAATGCACCGATGGCTCCATAGGGAGCGGCTGCGAAGACCAGCAACGGCTTGACGGCATTATTAAACTGAACTAGCAACGCCAAGTAGATCCCGACCAGAGAAATCAGAAGAACAACGGCGAGATTCGTGAATCCATCGACCTGCTTTGCCTTTTCCCCGCCGATCTGCAATTGATAGCCCGGTGGAAGACTTTTCTTGAGAGCAATCAGTTTAGGTTCGATCGGTCCGAGCACCTCCGATGCGAGGACGCCAGGCGCCGGAAAGCACAAGATGGATAGGGTGCGGAAGTGGTCGCGCCGCCGAATCCGCGCCGTCTCGAGGATGTCTTTTAGAGTCGCCACTGACATCAAGGGGACTTTGACATTGTCTTGCGACGAGTTGACGTAAAGATTTTCGATCTGTGAAAGCCGCGCGCGATCCTGCGGCCGGAGACGGACAACAATCGGGATGTTCTTGTTTCCCTCTTTATAAATACCTACCGGGTTCCCACTGATTGCAGCAGCGGTGGACATTGCGACATCGGCGTTGGTAATGCCGACCAGGTTGGCGCGATCTGGATCAATCTCGATCTTCATCTGCGGGCTGTCGGGACTCCAATCGTCCCGCAACACGGAGATCCCAGGCGACTGGCGGACGATATCCATGGCTTGCGACGCGATGGCGCGGAGTGACCGGATATCCTCGGTCTCGGTTCGCGGATCGGTATCCGCCTGGCCAGTAATCAGGATCTCAACCGGAGTTTCGACGGGATTCGTTTGCAGCTGTCGCACCGTGATCCACGCCCCTGGGACCTGCTTGTTTAGTTCATCTTGAAGAGGTCCGATTAGCTTTGGAGTGGCCTCCTTGTCGCGCACCTGCACGATGACCTGCCCGTAATTGGTCTGGGTCGCTTCGGGAGCGATGGAAAACCAGAAACGTGGTCCGCCACCCCCGATAAAACTCGTCATGGAAGTAAGAAGGTGATCTGTTCCCTTCTCCGTCGTTCCCCTTTCAGAAGCACCTTCAACAACCTTGCGCACCACCTGCTCTGCCATCATTGCGGTATCGCTGGTCGCGCTCAAGGGCACATCGTTGGGCAGCCAGATGTCGAGGTAGAACCAATATTGGACATCTTCGGGAAAGAATTGTGACTTAAGGTGTGAAGCTGCGAAGCCCCCGATCAGCAAGAACACGAAGGAACCGGCCAAAACGGACCAGCGATGCTGAATTGCCCGGCCCACCAGCCGGTTATAGAAGCCATAAAAGCCGCGCTCCCGCTTCTCTTCGATAGTGGACTCTTTCCTGGCTGGCGGGCGCTGAATGTAGTAACCCAGCAGTGGAACAAACGTCATGGCAACCACCAACGCACAGAGCAAGGCCGTGGTCATGACGATGGGGAGGCTTTTGAGAAACTCTCCGGTGTTGCCGCTGAGCATGAGGAAAGGAAGATAGGCAATGATGTTCGTCAGCGTCGCGTAAAAGATGGCCGTGGCCAGCTTGGTCGGTCCCAGCCATGCTGCTACGCGACGCGGCAATCCTTCCGCAAGACCACGTTTGATGCCGTCGCCAGCGACCACAGGAACATCGACCAGCAGACCTAAGGCAATGATGAGCGTCGCTACCGACACTTGCTGCAGGTCGATACCTAACATGTAACTAACGCCAAAGGTCATGGCGAGGGTGATGGGAATCGCCAGGGCCATGATGAGCGCGAGACGCCATTCCCAAAATCCAATCAGCGACACCGCCACTACCAGGATGATCGCTTCCAGCAAAGCCCGCAGGAATAGATGAATGTTTTCCTTCACCTGTAAGGGCTGATCGGAGGTATGCGCGATGATGAGATCTGGCGGAAGAATCTGTTTAAGCTGTGCAAGTTTCTCGTCGACCGACTGACCGAAGTTCGCGATCTGTTGCTGATCGCGCATGTAGATCGCCAAGGTGACTGCGCGGCTGCGCTGCCATTGTCCAGTGGAGTCCTGCCACGCGTAATAGTTCAGATATGTTGCGGGCGCTTGATAGCCGGCAAAAATCTTGACCAGGTCCCGCAAATAAACGGGAGCTCCAGTCGAGGTCTTAGCGACAGCGACTTCCCCAATGGCGTCTCTGCTCTTGAACTGGCCGGAAGGATTGATGATGATCTGTCGCTGGTCTGTTTCGAATGCGCCTCCCGGCGCAATGATGTTGCGGGCGCGCAGGACTTGCCCGAGAGTTGCGGGCTGCAGTCCGTACTCAGCCAGGCGGTCTTGCGAATATTCCAAATAGACCACTTGTGGCAACAGGCCTCGCCTCTCCACTTTCGACGTCTCTGGCGCGCCCTGCACGGTTCTGCCAATCAGATCAGAAAAGTTATCGAGATCGGCGTAGCTGTACTTGTCCCCCGCCACATCAGTCAGCTTGGCGCGAACATCATGAGGATCACGGATGATGATTGGCGTCCAACCGTCCGGATGCAAATCGGACCGCTGCAATTGTTTCTGAAAGAATGCTTCCACGAAGCGATGAATACTCGCATCATCTTTGTCCGAAACACCATCGACAGCAATAAAACCACTCCCTGAGATCATCTGTGGCGCGTGCAGAATATTCTGTTCATTTGCTTGTTGCTCGAACAGCTGTACCGCGTCAAGCATCGTCGCCGGGGAAATAGATCGAGGGAATGAATAGACGATCGCGATCGGCACGTCGTGCTCTGTATGTTTCCTTTTTGCGCGAAC
>QHXE01000225.1 GCA_003222835.1 Acidobacteriota bacterium
AGAAACACGGTCGCGACGGCGCCGAGCGCGATTGAACCGCCGCCAAACATCATCTTGTGTTGTCCGGAATTATAGCCCTTGATTAATTCCGCAAGCTTTGACGTTGGCGCGGTCGTATCTCCCGGCTTTTGGAGCAAGGCCGCAGAAACAGCAGCCAGCCCGATACCGCAATGCCGGCAAAACTTTCCGTCCGGTGGATTGTCAGAGCCGCAATTCGGGCAATACATAAAAGACTCTCTCGACTAGATAAACGATTACGATCACAAAGACCGGGCTGTTCCTGACATTGTACTCCAGGACGGCGCAATTGAAAGCCGGAGGTGCGCGGAGAAATAAAAAGAAGGGCTAAGTCGGTGAATGGCCGCCAACATAGCCCTCAGCCCCTGTTCGGATAGTCTTACCTTCTGGATCAGAGATTAGCGTCGGCGTGCTACGTTTCGGTTACCAAGATCTTAATTGTCTCTTAACTCTGAGCGGACGTTTCAAATTCTGTGGCCCGCGCGGACCGAGAGGCAGCCGCGTAGCGGCGAGATGTTTATAGCAAGATGCACATGGATTGTTTCTTTTTCGAATTGAGCGGGATGCTGAGCATTCCACTCACTTCGAAAAGCGTGAAATCAAAGAGGGCTTCAAGCCTATAAACATTTGGTGCCTACGGCGCTTTTTCCTATAGACCACCCGCCCAAAAAGTTAACTTCAATTTCGCTTTTCGTTCACTTGGTATTAACCACTGCCACCTACAATAGCTTCCGGATTCCCCCAAAATTTGCAAACAACTTCTTTGACGGAGTCAGGATCTAAACTGACAGAGCCGTCATCGTCCAGAGAGGTTTATATGAACGCAACGCAAATAACCCTGCCTTTCCGTTTGAGAGGAGCGCGTCAGCGACAGAATCAAAACCTTGATTTGCTCGGCCGCTGCTACGCAGATGGAGACGCGGTAATCACCGTGATCGAAATCTGCCCAGGCGATGAGAGTCGTGTGATGGTCGAACGCGACCTCGATGGCCGCACCTGGTTTGGGGAAACACTAAGATCGATACAAATCTTCGATCAGCTCCCCATATCGCTCATCAATCACGTTGCGCTTCACTTTCAGGGTGGGCGTGAGTTCGCCGCTGTCGATCGTGAATTCGTCGGGTAACAGCGCGACGCGGCGCACGCGCTCGTAATCCTGCAAGTGCGCGGTAATTCTGGTGACATCCTTCTGCGCCAGCTTGATGGCCGCCTCTTGTTGGCTCATCTCTTTATGAGAGGCCTCGATCTTTTCTCCCGCAGCACGCAGCGCACTCTTCAAAGGTTCCCAGTGAGGAACAATTAAGGCCACTGGAAATTTGCGGCTGGCGCCCACGATCACCACCTGATTGACGAACTGGCTTTGCTTCAAGAGACTTTCAATCTGTTGCGGCGCGACGTATTTGCCGTTCGAGAGTTTGAAGAGATCCTTCTTGCGGTCGGTGATGAAAAGATGCCCCTCTTCATCCTGGTAACCCACATCGCCGGTGGCAAACCATCCGTCGCGCATTACTTCTTTCGTTGCTTCGGGATGTCCATAGTACCCTTTCATCACCGTCGGCCCACGCACCAGCATCTCGCCATCTTCGGCAATTTTAACTTCAATTCCCTTAAATGGTTTGCCGATCGAACCGACGAGATTGTCACCGGGGCGGTTGGCGCAGACCACGCAGGTTTCAGTCATGCCGTAGCCCTGCAAAATCTTTATGCCCGCGCCGAGAAATGAATATGAAAGCGTCGGAGACAGCGGCGCGCCGCCCGAAACAAAATAGCGCAAGCGCCCGCCGATGCCTTCGCGCCACTTGGTAAAAACCAGTCGATCGGCAATCGCATGTTTTGCTCTTAACGAAATTGGAACCCGCTGCTTTTTGTCTTCGAGCTCGGCAACACGTTGTCCGACTTGCAGCGACCACTCGAAAATCGTGGTTTTCAATCCGCCCGCCGACGTGCCTTTCTTGATGATGCGGTGATAGACGCTTTCAAACAGACGCGGCACTGCAGTCATGATTGTGGGCTGCACTTCACGCAGATACTCGGCGATATGGTCGGACGACGCGGCGTAGTGGACTGATACGCCCATATTACAGAAGACATAGAAGACAGTACGTTCGAAGATATGCGACAGCGGCAGGACTGAAAGCGAAACGTCGCTGGTCAAGATGGGCAGCCCGTCAGAGATCGAAAGCACGTCCGAAATGAAATTATCATGCGTAAGCATGACTCCCTTGGGCTCGCCGGTAGTGCCGGACGTGTAAATGATTGTGGCCAGGTCGTCTCCCTTGCCGCGCGCCAGCAATCGATCAAACGCCGCCGAATCTTCGTTGGCAATCTTCTCGCCTCGTTCTTCAATCCCCTCCAGCGTCAACGCGCCGTCGATGTCAGCTACAGCCTTTGGATCGAACACAATCACATGCTCGAGCTGATCCCGCTCGCCAAAACCCTTGCGCGCGTGCTTGAGTACTCGGCCTCCCGAAATCAGGAGTGCGCGGGCACCCGAGTCTCTCAGAATGAATTCGATCTGATCGACCGCTTGCGTGGTGTAGAGAGGAACAGTGACGGCGCCGGCGCTGAGGATCGCGAGGTCCGCAATGGACCAGTCCGGTCGATTCTCGGAAATCAGCGCGACGCGATCGCCTTGTTTGATTCCCAAATCTTCGAGACCCAGCGCGATATGCCGCACGCGCTGGTTGAAATCCTGGGCCGAGACATGGACCCATTCATGGTCGCGTTTCTCGCTGACCGCATCAGGCTTGTTGTGTTTCGCGAGCGCGTCCAGACAGAATCCCGGCAGGGTCGACGGCGTTTCTGAACTCTGAACTCTGAGCTCTGACCTCTGTTCTCTGGTCGATGCCGAGGACACTGAAGAAACGATCTCCTTTCAAAAGACTGTTGATGCGTTAAGCAGTTAGATCGGGAAAGCGGTGAACAGACTACATCCTCTGCCTCGGAAGGTACAACCTGTGTCAGTACCGCGAGCGGTAGCGACGGGCACTGGCGCGCGCTTTGATTGTGAATCAGTTCTCGTTCTCTATGATCCGGTCGCTACCGCTCGCGGTCCTGACACGCGCGAACGCGAGCGATGACGGCGACGCCGGCGATGATCAGATTCCTGCTCCACCCGACTATCCTGCGTGGCCAGCGCGGCGAGGATCAAGAACAGCAGCGCGTTGGCGGTCGTGTGCAATGGGAAATCGAAAAAGCTGTGGATCAAAACGGCGAAGCAGCCAGCCAACGCGCCGGTGGCCACGCCGCGACGAAACTTGTCATCCGTCTCGCGGCGCGCGAAGCCTTGGCGAAAAAGAATCACGACGAAGGCCAGGCCGAGCGTGCCGCCGATGATTCCGCCATCGGATAACGTTTGCAGATAATCGTTATGCGCTTGTTCGAGTCGAAATAGGCCGTTGTGCGAATCGTAGCGCGTGTAGATTACTCCCAGCGAACCTAGCCCAGATCCAGCGATCGGATAGGCTTTAATCACATCAAGTGTGACCGCCCAGAAATGCGTGCGGCCCGAGGTCGGATCGGCGGCGCTGGGAGTGCCGAGCAGACGCGTGAAGACTTCGGAGCCTCCAATTAAGAAAGCCCCGCCAGCCAACGCCGCGATCAGCGCAAAAGCTAATCCCGCCCGCAGCACTGCCGCTTGTATTGGTCCGTCTCGCGGTTGATGGCGGCTATGCAGCAATCCCGGGCCCGCGATCACGACGAGAAACAAAATCTCCGCGGCCAGGGCAATCATTCCACCACGCGAATTAGTCATGATGAGCGCGACGCCCATGATCGCAATAGCAAACACGTACACCGGCCGCTGGTAGTTTTCAATCGCGCCTGAGAACAGCAAGCCCAACGGCAGCGCGATGGTTAGCTCCATGTAACCGGCAAAATGATGGCGGTTGATGAATGGGCCGAACGCCTGGCTTTGCGTCAATTGCCGAAACCAATAGACCCTGGTGCCGTCGGTAGTGAGATATTGAATGAGACCGAATATCGCCAGCAGAAGACCGAAGATAGTGATTGTTAAACTGATGGTGCGCAGCCGGCGAGAAGTATTAATAAAGATCAGACTCGCGGCGAAATAGATTAGCAGACAGACCACCTGCACCAGCACCAGACGAGTCGCATAGGGATCCAGCGACAGAGTTCGCGCCGGCGATAAAGGCAATCCGGCGCTGTCTGGCGCACGCAGCGGCAGTAGTTGAATCAGTCCCAGCAGGATCATTCCCAAGAGCGGCCACAGCAACGGATTGATGCTGACCTGCACTGAGCGCAGCCTTAATCCATCTACACACCACAGGCAGACGATCCCCGCCGCGCTCAAAGCAAAAGCCGCGAGTGCCCAGTTATGCGTCGAGCCGTACGCGAGCGTGGTGGTCACCACCGCAACGCAGATCGTCAAGAAGACGAGACGGCCGGCGATTGTGTGGCGCCGTTTTGTCTGTTCGCGCATCGTCAGCCCAACGCTTATAGGTGCGCTGAGCGACTTGTCAGCACCACCTGCGTCAGCGGGTGGGTGAGCTGATCCGTTGAAGATTGAAGTCGTCATACCAGACGGTG